>JAHDHK010000105.1:12378-17450 GCA_020631335.1 Chromatiales bacterium | reverse complement strand
CTTCGTTGTACAGGATTTCAGCGGCAGCGAAACCCGGGAATATCTCGACACCCAGCGCTTCGGCCTGTTCACCCAGCCAGCGAGTCACGTTGCCCAGGCTGACGATGTAATTACCATCGTTATGCATCGGCGCGGGGATCATGAAATTCGGCATTTTGATGGACTTTTCCATGCCGGTGTAGAAATGCATTTCATCGCCGGTGACTTCGGTGTTCAAAGGTGCACCGCGTTCTTTCCAGTCTGGAAAGAGTTCATTCATGGCGCTGGGCTCGAGGATCGCGCCGCTGAGAATATGCGCGCCGATTTCCGAGCCTTTTTCAAGTACCACGACACTCAGTTCTTTTTCCGCTTCCGATGCCAGTTGCATCAGTCGGCAGGCAGTGGACAGCCCGGCAGGGCCGCCGCCGACGATCACGACGTCGAAGTCCATCGATTCTCTTTCAGTAGTCACGGATACTCTCGCTTGGATACAAGGCAAAATAAAGTGGGCAATCGGGCAAGGTGCCAGATGTCTGCATGCAGCATTATAGTGATAGCGACCACCAAGCCAAAGTCTTCGTCAGTTGAGCAGTGAATCGCCCGAATGAAGGAACCTTCGGGTGTTATATGACCGATGCCGGCGGAAATCGGCTTTTTTCCTGCCGTGGATGCCCTTAGCTTCAGCTATTATCTGTGGGACGGCAGTAAAGCTGCACCAGCCAGCACTACGCGCTGTGGCAGGCGGGTGGTTGCCGTTGGCTGGAATATTTGCTGAAGCCCGCTGGCCGTGCTGTAGTCAATACAGTCGCTTCCAGGCGGTCGGACCCGGCATTGATCCGGTTCGAACTAACAACATGTCAACACGAATACCATCGGGAGTCCGGGTGAATCGACAGATTGCTATCGTCGAAGATGAACCAGCGCTGCAGTCCAATTATCGCGAGGCGCTGGAGCGCAGCGGTTACAGCGTCGACGTCTATGCGAACCGGCCGGATGCAATAGCGGCTTTCCGCAACCATTTGCCGGCGCTGGCCATCATTGATGTCGGACTGGGGCCTGAAATTGAGGGTGGTTTTGAATTGTGCCGCGAGCTGCGCAGTCTGGCACCCGCGCTGCCCATCATGTTTCTGACTGCGCGTGATTCGGAGCTCGATACCATTTCGGGCTTGCGGCTGGGCGCTGATGACTACATGACCAAGGATATTTCGCTGGAACATCTGGTGGCGCGGGTAGTGGCGCTGTTTCGGCGTGTGGATGCACTGAAGCAGCCACAGCAGCCTGAGGACGTGATTCACGCGGGCAACTTCTCCATCGACCTTCAGCGCATGACAGCCACCTGGCGTCGTGAGCCGGTACCCCTGACAGTGACCGAGTTATGGATGGTGCATGCGCTGGCGAAGCATCCGGGGCATGTGAAGACCCGACAGCAACTAATGGATGCTGCCAATGTGGTACTCGACGACGCAACGATTACCTCTCACGTGAAACGGATAAGAAAAAAATTTGCGGCGATTGATTCAGACTTTGATTTTATCGAGACAGCCTATGGCATGGGCTATCGATGGCGACCGGCCTGACATCGACTGTGTGTGTTAACCGGGTTGCGTGTTCTTGAAGCTGCGTACTCAATTGCTGCTGGTCAGTTTGTCGCTGCTGGTGCTGCCCTGGGCGGTGTTTTTGTTTGTCGCGGAGCTGGATCGCAATCTGCGCGGTAGTCAGCTGTCGAGTCTGCAGGCGGCGGCCAACTCCATTGCGGATTCATTGCAGGGCGAACCCCTGTTTGTGTCACGCGTACGACCGGAGTCGAAAACCCTGCTGGCAGGTGTATTAGACAGCCCTGTGCTGCTGGACGGTTATGCCCATGACTGGACAACTTTTGAGCTGACCAGGCGAGACTTCATTTACGCAAACAACAAGGTGTCTGTTGAACAGGAAGACCTTGCCGCTGCCAGCAAATTGAGTATTCATGCAGCGGTACGCAGCGGTCGACTCTATTTGTTTCTGCGCGTTACTGATAACCGGTTGCTCTACCATCAGCCCAATCAGCATTTATCCAGTCAATTGCGTTTGTCCAACGGTGATGCTGTCATCATTCGCGTGCTGGCTGACGATGGCACTATTCGACGCTATACGTTTCGTTGGGAAGCCCCCGGACGAGCACTGGGACGGTATTACGGTAAGGTGTTTGAAGGTGAACGGCCGATTCTTACCGGCAACGAATATATTGCATCAATGGTTGAAACCGGCAGTGGTTATGACGTGGAAATGCGTATGCCGCTGCCGCGTAATAATGTGTTCGGCTTATCGGTAATTGATCGCGATGCGCGATCAGGAGTCACGCGCTGGACCGGAATGTTCAACCCTGATGAGCTCGACGATACCGGGCAACTGAAAGTAGTTGATGCTGAATTGTCAGACAGACTGTCCGTCTTTACGCAAAGCGGTATGCGGGTGCGTGTGTTTGACGGGCAGGGCTGGTTAAGTGCCGATGCAGATCGCCGCGCGCCTGATGCGTCGGTGCGTGAGTTTGAACCCGAAGATGCCAATGTATTCGATGCGCTTGTTTATCGCTTTATCAGCTGGTCACTGGCTAAAAATGTGAATGCAGGGCGTTTGTCTGAAGTAGATGACGGCAAATTAACCGCAACTGAGTTTGAGTTGTTTGAGAAGCTTGCCAGTGATGGTCCGGCTTTTTTTCGCGACAAGTACAACAGAGTCTTCTTAACTGCGCTGCAGAAGGTAACCGTTGCAGATGATCTGCATGGTTATGTGCTTATACAGCAACCCCGGGCAGCGCTTAGTGCATTCACCGAGTCAGCTATGCTGCGACTGGTAAAAATATTCGGGCTGGCCGTACTGTTTGTGGCGGCAGTGCTGTTGTCTTATGCAACCTTGTTATCCTGGCGCATACGACAACTGAGAAACATTGTTGAAGGGGTTGTTTCACGCGATGGGAAAATCACCGGCACAATGCCGCCTTCAACAACGGGTGATGAGATAGGCGATCTGTCGCGAAGTTTCCACGGTATTATCAATCGGCTTGGAAACTATACCGGTTATCTACAGTCTCTCGGGTCGAAGTTATCTCACGAACTGCGCACACCGTTAAGTGTGGTGACTACCTCGCTGGAAAACATCGATAAAAAACAACTGTCCGACAATACCGTGGTGTCGGTTGAGCGTGCTCAACAGGGTGCCGGCAGGCTGCAGCAGTTGATCCGCAGTTTGTCCGAGGCCAGCAGTCTCGAGCAAACCATCGAGATGTCGGAAAGACAAACGGTAGATCTGCGTGAGTGGGTGGAGGTTTCCACTGAAGTGTATGGCAGTACCTATCCGAAGCGGCGTTTTCAATCGGATGTACAGGTGAGCACTGATGCCAGCGTGTACGCATCACTCGAGCTGTTGCACCAGATGCTCGATAAGCTTATTTCAAACGCAGTGGATTTCAGTGCAGAAGGCTCGATAATTTATATCGGGTTATACCGCCGGCGTGAACAACTGGTGATGTTTGTCGAGAACCAGGGGGTGCCGCTTGCGGCCGGGGTTAAGGATAACCTGTTTGAACCGATGGTCAGCGAGCGTGAACACCGCGATGACCAACCCCATATGGGGCTGGGTCTCTATATTGTCAGGCTGATCGCGCAGTTTCATGGCGCCTCGGTTGAGGCGCTTAATCTGCAACCCGATGCAGTTCGATTTGAAGTGGCTTTTCCGCAGTCCGCTTAGCTTGCGGCTTGCAGGTCGTCGATGATCTTGTTGAGTGTGGCACTTGGTCTCATCGCAGGTGTAGCCATTTCTATGTTCGGAGAGTAATAGCCGCCGGTTTCCACCGGGCTGCCCTGAACTTCCGTCAGATCATTAACGATTGCGTCTTCGTTGTCTGACAATGCCTGTGCTACACCGGCAAAGCGTGCGGCCAGGTCAGCATCGTCGGTTTGTGCAGCCAGTGCCTGCGCCCAGTACAGCGCCATATAGAAGTGGCTGCCTCTGGTATCGTTTTCACCCACCTTGCGGCTCGGTGATTTGCCGGTGTTAAGAAGCTGTTCTGTCGCGGCGTCCAGAGTTTTGCTTAATACTTTTGCAGCCTGGTTTCCGGTGGCGTCAGCCAGATGTTCCAGGGAAACCGCCAATGCCAGAAACTCACCCAGCGAGTCCCAGCGCAGATGGTTTTCCTGCTGAAACTGTTGAACGTGTTTGGGGGCGGAACCACCGGCACCGGTTTCGAACAGTCCGCCACCCTGCATCAAAGGCACGATAGACAGCATCTTTGCGCTGGTGCCAAGTTCCAGAATCGGGAACAGATCAGTCAGGTAGTCACGCAGTACGTTGCCGGTGACTGAAATTGTGTTCTCACCATTGCGAATACGTTCCAGCGTATAGGTGGTGGCATCGGCGACAGACATGATTTCAATGGTTAATCCGGAGGTGTCGTGATCTTTTAAGTAACGTTCTACCTTGCTGATTAACTGTGCATCATGCGCGCGATTTTTGTCCAGCCAGAACACTGCAGGCCAGCCAGTGGCGCGTGCGCGAGACACTGCAAGCTTTACCCAGTCCTGTACAGGCTCATCTTTTACCTGGCAGGCCCGCCAGATATCACCGCTTTGCACCTGATGTTCCATCAGCACATTGCCGCTGCTATCGGTGACCTGTACGGTGCCGTCAGCAGGGATTTCGAAAGTCTTGTCGTGTGATCCGTATTCCTCGGCCTTTCGAGCCATCAACCCGACGTTAGGGCAGGTGCCCATGGTTTTCGGATCGAAAGCGCCATGTTGTTTATGGAACTCTATGGTGCGTTCATACAGTGCTGCATAGCTGCTGTCGGGTATCACTGCCTTAGTGTCTTTCTGCTCGCCATTGGTGTCCCACATTTTGCCTGAGCTTCTGATCATTGCCGGCATTGAGGCATCAATTATGACGTCACTGGGTACATGCAGATTTGTTATACCGTTGTCAGAATTGACCATCGCCAGGTCAGGTTGTGATTCGAATATGGCGGCGATGTCGCTTTCGATTTCTGTGCGCTTTGCATCCGGCAGGTCTTTAATGGCATTAAGCAGGTTACCGAAACCGTTATTCACATTGACCCCGAC
>JAHDHK010000105.1:0-12368 GCA_020631335.1 Chromatiales bacterium | reverse complement strand
GTGTGTTGAAAAACTGTTTCACTGCGTGACCGAAAATAATCGGATCAGAGATCTTCATCATGGTGGCTTTCAAATGCAGTGAAAACAGCAGGTCGCTGTCTTTTGCATCAGCAATTTGCTCGTCAAGAAATGCAAGCAGTGCCTGCTGACTCATAAACGTTGAGTCGACGATTTCACCGGCGAGAACCGGTACTTTTTCAGCCAGCACCGTTTTGCTGCCATCGGCGGCTATGTGGCTTATCTGCAGTGAGCCGGCGTTTTCAACCGTGACAGACAACTCGTTGGCGCGGAAGTCGCCACCGCTCATGGTGCTGACGTGGGTCTTGGAGTCACCTGACCAGGCGCCCATTGAATGCGGGTGCTTTTTGGCGTAGTTCTTTACCGCGGTCGGTGCACGTCGATCAGAGTTGCCTTCTCTGAGTACCGGGTTAACGGCACTGCCCTTGACGGTGTTGTAGCGGTCGCGAATCTGTTCTTCAGCTTCGCTTTGCGGGTTGTCCGGATGATCGGGGATATCGTAGCCCTGTTCCTGTAGCTCTTTGATGGTGGACTTAAGTTGCGGCACTGATGCGCTGATGTTAGGCAACTTGATTATGTTGGCTTCAGGACGCTTGGCCAGTTCGCCAAGTTCGGCGAGGTAGTCCGGGGTTTGCTGGTGCGCAGGCAGAGTATCACTGAAGGCACTGATGACTCGTCCGGCGAGGGAAATGTCTGCCATATCGATGGATACGCCAGCGCCACTGGTAAACGCGCGTACGATCGGCAGCCACGAAAGCGTGGCCAGTGCCGGCGCTTCGTCAGTCCATGTGTAAAAAATTTTAGCGTTGTCTGGCATGTTGGTTTTGGCTCTGGATTAATAAAATGTGCTTGTGGTTGCCGGGCAGTATTGCAAAAGGAAACCGCCTGACAGCGTCAATGGCATTAGCGGATAACACCGGTAGCGCCGTGTTGATGCTGATGACAAGTGGTTGGTTACTGCCCGGTTCCGGCTGGTATCTGCTCAACTGTCCAAAATCGACAGAATTGAGGCGGCTTCTGAAGCCACGATCGTTAACATGCCGATTATAGACGATTTCGGGTCGTATTTTGTAGTGGCTGAGGTGATTAAACCTCTCTATCAGCGGACCTGCGATCCGGGATTTTAGTGTGTGGCTTGAGCGGACAGTCGGGTTTCTGCGTCGCGCTGCAATTCAATTTTTGCCGGTTAGCCTGCGGCCTGTGTGCTGATGGATTGAAAATGTTCGTATCTCTGTTGCGATATTTCTCCCCGGTGTAATGCCGACAATACGGCACAGTCCGGCTCCACAAGATGCCTGCAGTCGCGAAAGCGGCAATCGGCTGAGGCATTTGCGATTTCTACAAAGCCGGCTTCTATGTCAACGTCAGACAGGTGTTCGAGTGCAAACTGTCTGACTCCGGCGGAATCTATCAGTGCGCCGCCATCAGGCAGGTCGTACCAGGTGGTGACTGTGGTGGTATGTCGGCCAAGGCCGGAGAGTTCTGACAACGCCCCTGTTTTTGCAGAACGTTCGGGGAGCATGCAGTTCAGGATGGAAGACTTACCGACACCTGATTGCCCGACAAGAATGGAGGTTTCATCCTTTAACAGATCGGCCAGCGCTTCGGTGTCGCCACTTTTTCCATTGCATCTGATGACCGGGTAGCCGATTGACTGATAGAGGTGTTCGATGTCGTCGGCCTGTGTTTGTTTTTCCGGTGTATCCAGCAGATCGGTTTTGTTAATCGCCAGTACCAGTTTTACCCCCATGTGGCGTGCTGCAATGGTGTAGCGATCAATCAGCAGCGGATCAAAAGGAGGTTTTATGGCAGTGACAGCAACCAGTTGGGTCAGATTGGCGGCGATCGGCTTGCCATGACCGCGACGGTCAGTGCGTTGCAGCACGCTGTTGCGGGTGTTGACCTGACGCACACGCAGTGTTTCCGCGTTTACATCGGTGTGATTGCCGCTGCTGTGTTCAGTCGTGGCGGGCGGATCGCAGATAACCTCATCACCGCAAACGACCAGGCCATGCTTTTTCATTGGCTGAGCGTGGAAGTAACCTGCCTGCGGGTGATAAACCAGCAATTCAATGCCGAGGTTGGCAATTACTCTGGCCTGCAGTGGTTGCGGTGTGTCGCTGGTGCTCACCGGTGGCTCTTTTTCATGGTTGCAGTACCTGTAGCTGCACTTTCAGGTTGAGGTGCTAGGATAAACATAACTGCCGGTCGATTGCCGGTTTTTCGGCTGCACCGGCGCTCGCGATGTGCCAGCCGTTTGATGCACTTTGATCTGTGCACGATAGGTTTAATGGTGAATACACCCGCATTATTGTACCCTGCCGAGCCGGAGGTGTCCGGTAACGCGGGACTACCCCAACAGACTGGAGTTGACAGATAAATGAATCGGCACTCAGATAACCTGATCTGGGTTGATCTGGAAATGACCGGGCTCGACCCCGACCGCGACAAGATCATTGAAATAGCAACCATTGTCACGAATGCAGAGCTGGAAATTCTGGAGGAGGGGCCGGTCATGGCTATTCACCAGAGTGATCCTGTGCTGGCCGCCATGGATGAGTGGAACACCACCCACCATACGCGTTCCGGTCTGGTGGATCGCGTGCGTGCCAGTCGCATCTCAGAGAGCGAGGCCACCGAAACCACGATCAGCTTTTTGTCTCGCTGGGTAGAGCAGGGGGTGAGCCCGATGTGTGGTAACAGCATTTGTCAGGATCGGCGGTTTATGGTGCGCCACATGCCTGTGCTCGAGCAGTATTTCCATTACCGTAATCTGGATGTCAGCACAGTCAAAGAACTGGCAAAACGCTGGGCGCCCGATGTGCTTGCAGGTTTTACCAAGGAATCAGCGCATCTGGCACTGAGTGATATCCGCGATTCAATCGATGAGCTGAAGCATTATCGCCAGACCTTTTTCCGCTGAGCTGTCCCGGCATTCCCGTAAGCAGTGTAGAATGCGGTTCACATTTTCGATGATCCTTTCGCCGGCCAGACCCAACAATGAGAAAAAAATGTCTGCAGTGACAGAACTTATTTCAGCGTCGCCGGGTCAGAGCAGAAATCGTGTACACATCGCAGGTACACCCCTGGCTGCTGCAGTACCCGGATCGATTTAAATGAGCGAGAAAGAAGACGATCTCGCCCTGGTCAGAAAAGTCCAGGCCGGAAACAAAGCGGCATTTGATCTGCTGGTATTGAAATACCAGCACAAGATCGCAAATCTGATATCGCGGTTTGTGCACGATCATGCCGAGGTGCAGGATGTCACGCAGGAAGCTTTCATCAAAGCGTATCGGGGATTGAAAAATTTCCGCGGTGAAAGCGCGTTCTACACCTGGCTGTATCGCATTGCGATAAACACGGCAAAAAATCATCTGGCTTCTATGTCGCGCCGGGTTACCGAAGGGACTGATGTACAGGAGGCAGAGCAGTTTGCCAGTGCGACGACACTGCACGATGTCGCTGATCCGCAGCGCGAAATGATGACCGATCAGATCGCCGAAGTGGTGAGTGGAACAATTGAACAACTGCCCGATGAACTAAAAACTGCAATCACACTCAGAGAACTGAAAGGAATGTCCTACGAAGAGATTGCCACGGTGATGGATTGTCCTATCGGCACAGTCCGTTCAAGGATTTTCAGAGCGCGCGATGCGATCGATCAAAAGCTTCGTCCGTTACTGTATGAAACTGCAAGCCCAGAAGAGCTCTAGCAAAGAGCTACAGTAGAAAGAGCACTAATTGTATGCAAACAGATAATCAAGCGAATAGCGCTGGTGCAGACGAGCGGTATTTGCAGGAGCTATCAGCCCTGCTCGATGGTGAGTGCAACCAGAGTGACAGCATTCTGGAACACGCTGCCAGCGACGATGAATGCCGTGCCAAGTGGCAGAGCTACCATCTGATTCGCGATGTGATGCAAAAGGAGTGTCACTCCTCTTTACCTGCAGATTTTTGTTCGCTGGTCAGCGAAAAAATTGCACTTGAAGAAGACATTGCCGATGCCTCTGCCGATGTCATACCGTTCGCCGATGCTTCTGAGCATGCGCGACGCGCGCGCAATGCCGGTGAAACTTCGGGTCGCCGTCGACGACGAACAAAGCAGCCGGGGTCTGCGTCGCCCCGCTGGCTGCCGGTCGCCGGGTTCGGCCTGGCTGCAAGCGTCGCTGCTGCCGGTTTTATCGGCTGGCAGGTGATTAATAACTTCGACCAGCCGGGTGCGGCGCAGAGCATCACCGTAGCGCAGGGTGAAACGACAGCGCCTCAGAACCCGATCGCAGGCCCGATCAATGAGCAGGGCCCTGAGTCAGGCCTGGTGCGTGCTGTTTATCGCGGCGATACCGGAACCCGCTGGGTGGCTGTCGCCGGCGAGCACAATCCCCGCGTTGAGCAGCGTCTGAATTCGTTGCTGCTCAATCATCTGGAGGACTCAAGCATGACTCGTGTGCAGGGCATGGCAGTGCATTCGCGACTGGTTGGCTATGATGCGGAAACCATTGATGAAAGCTTCTAGCCTGGTGTCTGCCGGCTTAACGGCGCTGCCGTTTTACAGAGTATTGATTGCTTTTGCTGCCGGTGGTTTGTTAATGACCGGCAGTGCGCTGGGTAATGCCAAAGCTGACAACGCCAGCGCGGCACGTGACAGTTTTATCGGCGCAGAAGAGCTTGGACGTGACTGGATAGAGAAAATGTCACGTGCGATGCAGGATCTCACCTACGTCGGTACGTTTGTGTATATCCACGATGCCGACGTCGAGACCATGAAGATCTACCACAGCAAGATCGACGGTATCGAACATGAGCGGCTGTTATCCCTCAATGGTGAAGCCCGCGAAATCATCCGCGATGCCGACAGCGTGGTGTGCATCTGGCCGGGCACAAAATCAGTCATCGTCAACAAGGTACAGCCGCGAACGCCGTTCCCTCAGTTTGATCCGCAACAGCTGACTGCGTTGTCTGAGTTTTACGAGTTTAGAAAAGGCCGTGATGCCAGAGTCGCCGGCAGACGCACTAAAGTGATCGACATCGTTCCTCAGGACAACTACCGCTACGGGTATCGACTGTGGATCGATACCGAAACCTTTCTGCTGATACGTTCTGCAATGAGTGACGCGAGCGGGCGCCTGGTAGAGCAGGTGATGTTTACCGATATCTCTTTTCCCGACAGAGTTCCACTGGAAATGTTCAGTGCATCGTTAACCGGCAAACGTCACGAATGGATGGTGGACGACAAGCCAGAGATGACACCTGTGGAGCCGATCATTACCACCGACATCCCCGGTGTAGATGAAATGGCACTGCCGGGAGGATTCGAACTGATGTCGGATAAAGTCACTCCGATGGTTGGCACGATGGCCGCCGTGCGTCGATTGATGTATTCCGACGGACTGGCATCGCTTTCTGTGTTCATTACCAGCGCTGCCGATCCGGCCGACGGTGAACTCAATGGTGCGACTTCCATGGGCGCTGTGAATGCCTACGGCGTCAAGCACGACAACTGGCATGCGACCATCGTCGGTGAGGTGCCGCACGCGACCGTTGAAATGCTGGCCAAAACCATGCTGATTGCCTCGCGGTAGTCGCTTGTCTGCCAATCGCTCGTCTGTCAGATGCAATAGCACCGCTGAGGTGCTCGTTGTCCACGCAGGGCAGGTGGAGCTGAAGGTCAATCAGGCAATGTGTAAAGGCTGCAACGGTCGTTGTTTGGGATTGAACCCGTCACAACGAACGATTACCGTGCCGCTGTCTCTGATGGGTCAGACAACGCCCGCACCGGGAGACAAAGTCAGTTTGTCAGTACCCCGTGCAACGCTGGTTGGCTTGTCATCGCTGGTTTATCTGCTGCCTGTCGTGCTTATGCTATTATTTGCGATTGCGTGGAGTATTTTCGCAGGCAGTTCCGAACTGCACATCGCCGCGGCTGCACTGACCGGGCTGTGCATCGGTTTTTACCTGTGCCATCGGGTGGCCAAACGGTTATCTGTGTCAATACGCTCGCAAATCAGTGTAGCCTGCGAGACCTAGCCAACACTGTCTTGTCTGCCGGATCATCGACTCATGTTGATCTGACTTTTTCTGAATCTGGAGAGCGATTAAGTATGAATGGTGCAGGTATGCTGCCGCGCTTTTGTGCCGGGCTGACGCTGTTGCTACTGGTTATATCCACAACCAGTTTTGCGGATCTGCCGGACTTCACAGAGCTTGTCGAGCAGAATCACGAATCAGTGGTCAACATCAGCACTACCGCGGCTCCCGAACGGGAAACTCCGGGGCAGACCATGCCCGAGTTTGACGACAGTCCATTCGGTGAGTTTTTTCGAAAATTTCTGGAGCAGCAGCAAAACGCGCCCGGTGCACAGGAGCAGCAGTTCGACTCCGACTCCCTGGGGTCCGGTTTTATTATCTCCGAAGATGGATTTGTGCTGACCAACAATCATGTCATCGACGGCGCTGATGAAATTATTGTGCGTTTGCACGATCGCCGACAGTACGTGGCAGAGCTGATTGGTAAGGATGCCCGCAGTGACGTGGCAGTGCTCAAGATAGATGCAACCGGGCTGCCGGCCGCCAGGATCGGTGACTCGGGATCATTGAAAGTGGGGGAGTGGGTGTTGGCCATCGGGTCGCCATTCGGCTTCGACTTTTCGGTGACCGCCGGTATCGTCAGTGCCACCGGTCGTTCGCTGCCGCGTGAAAACTATGTGCCTTTTATTCAGACTGATGTGGCGATTAACCCGGGCAACTCTGGTGGACCGCTGTTCAACCTTGCCGGTGAAGTGGTTGGAATCAACTCGCAGATATACAGCCGCACGGGTGGTTTTATGGGGCTGTCTTTCTCCATTCCTATCGAAATGGCGATGGATATCGCTGATCAGTTAAAAGAATCCGGCACCGTGTCTCGCGGATGGCTTGGTGTGATCATTCAGGAAGTCACCAGAGAGCTCGCCGAATCTTTTTCGATGCCGACTGCACACGGCGCATTGATCTCGCGAATACTGCCTGAAAGCCCCGCCGCGAACTCTCCGCTTGAAGTGGGAGATATCATCGTCGGGTTCAATGGCGCTTACGTTGACAAGTCGAGTTCACTGCCACCGATGGTCGGTCAGGTGCGCGCCGGTGGTGTGGCAGATGTGGACGTCATACGCAATGGCGAGCAAATTAAACTTGAGGTCAAAATAGGTGAGCTGCCCGGGGCGGAAGAACTGGCCGAGAATCGACGCTCACCTGCCAGCAATGTCGATAACAAGCTGGGCGTTGAAGTGGTGCCTGTCGATGAAGAAACCCGTGAACAACTCGGCTCCGGCGGTGTGGAAGTCAAGGCAGTGGCTAGTGGTCCCGGCAGAGATGCAGGTATCCGCGTTGGTGATATCCTGACAATGATTGATAATACCCGGATCGATACGATCGACGACTTTGAAAAGGCGATGGACAGTGTCGAAGCCGGCTCTACGATCGCAGTACTGGTACAACGTGATCAGGGGCCTATTTTTATCGCCCTGACGGTTGAGTAATCTGTCGGACAAATTGTGGCCTCAACACGGGAACTGATTCTGTACAATCGCTACGGCTGTCATTTGTGTGAAGATATGATGCTGTTGCTCAGTGACTATGCCAGTGAGCTACAGTTTGTCGTTCGAACGATTGATATTGACGATCATCCGAGGCTGCAGCAGCAATACAACGATGCAGTGCCGGTACTTTGGTTTGGCGACCGTGAGGTCTGCCGGCATTTTTTAGATTTGAATGCGCTTCGCGAAGCGCTGAACGCCGGGGCCGGCGTTCATCACCATCAGGCGATTTGACCCGAGTAATGCAATCTTTCCGTACGCTTTGTTTTGAAGTAGCTGCAGTGGTACGTCCGCGCGCACCGCAATATTGTGCGCCAGGCAGTAAGTCATGGTTGATGCCGCGTCACCGAGATGCCCAGGGCAAAGTTGCTGCTCAATGAATCTATCGAACATCAGAAATTTTTCAATTATCGCGCACATAGATCACGGCAAGTCGACTATTGCCGATCGGTTTATTCAGATTTGCGGCGGGCTGGCTGACAGAGAAATGTCTGAGCAGGTGCTTGACTCGATGGATCTCGAGCGCGAGCGCGGTATTACCATCAAAGCGCAGTCGGTGTCTCTGGCTTATAAAGCATCTGATGGCGAAACCTATCAACTTAACTTCATTGATACACCCGGTCACGTCGACTTCTCGTATGAAGTCTCGCGCTCGCTGGCGGCCTGTGAAGGGGCGCTGCTGGTGGTTGATGCCTCACAGGGAGTTGAGGCACAGAGCGTGGCCAATTGCTACACAGCCATCGAACAGGATTTAGAAGTCATTCCGGTACTCAATAAAATTGATCTGCCGGCGGCCGACCCGGAGCGTGTGGTCGATGAAATTGAAGAGATCATCGGTATTGAGGCACACGATGCGGTGCACTGCAGCGCCAAAACAGGCGAAGGTATAACGGATGTACTCGAAATGCTGGTGGAGCGCGTGCCTCCGCCCGTCGGTGATGCCGAGGCACCTTTGCAGGCACTGATTATCGATTCATGGTTCGATAATTTCGTGGGTGTTATCTCACTGGTTCGCATCGTTAACGGCAGTATTAAAAAACGCGACAAAATGCGCATCATGTCCACCGGCAGATCCTTTCAGGTCGATTCGGTCGGGGTGTTTTCACCCAAGCGATACGAAACGGGTGTTCTGTCTACCGGTCAGGTGGGCTATATCATCGCGGGTATCAAAGAGATTGACGCTGCGCGCGTGGGTGACACGATTACCCTTGAGACTCAACAATGCGAGCAGCCGCTGGAGGGTTTTAAAGAGGTGCAGCCCCGGGTTTTTGCCGGACTGTATCCGGTCAGCTCGGATGACTATGAATCCTTCCGCGACGCGTTGCAAAAACTCAAACTCAACGACTCGGCACTGGCATTCGAACCGGAAACGTCAACCGCGCTCGGGTTCGGATTCCGCTGTGGATTTCTGGGCATGCTGCACATGGAAATCGTGCAGGAGCGTCTTGAGCGCGAATACCAGCTTGATCTGATCACAACGGCCCCGACGGTTATCTACGAGCTGCTCGATGTGCGTGATGAAGTCTCATACATTCACAATCCGTCGCAGTTGCTGGCGCCGGCCGACCTGGCTGAAGTTCGCGAGCCGATTATTCAGGCCAATATACTGGTGCCACAGGAATATCTCGGTGATGTGATTACGCTGTGTGTCGAAAAACGCGGTGTTCAAAAGAACATGCAGTACGCCGGGCGGCAGGTATCGCTGACCTATGAGATGCCATTGAGTGAAGTAGTGCTGGACTTTTTCGACCGGCTGAAATCGGTCAGTCGCGGCTATGCATCATTCGACTACAGCTTTCTGCGTTTTCAGCCATCCAATCTGGTAAAGGTCGATATACTGATTAACGGTGAGACAGTTGATGCGCTGGCCGTTATCGTGCACAAAGATCGCTCACAGTCACGCGGTCGGGAACTTGCCGAACGCATGAAAGATCTGATTCCGCGGCAGATGTTCGATGTTGCAGTACAGGCTGCCATCGGCAGTCACATTATCGCCAGAAGTAACGTAAAAGCGCTGCGCAAAAACGTGACTGCCAAGTGTTACGGTGGTGACATCACGCGCAAAAAGAAGTTGCTCGAAAAGCAGAAGGCCGGCAAAAGACGTATGAAGCAGATCGGTCGGGTAGAAATACCTCAGGAAGCCTTTCTTGCAGTGCTGCAAGTAGACAATAAATCCGGAGGTTAACGGCGTAAGGGCGTCGATATAATAATGAACATAGACTTCTCACTACTCCTTGTACTGGTCACCCTTGGTTGCGGTGTTATCTGGTTTATCGGTTCGGTGCTGTTCAAACGGCCGGCAAGCTGGGTTGTCGAGTATGCCCGGTCGTTTTTTCCGCTGCTGTTACTGGTGCTGGTGTTGCGCTCTTTTGTGTTTGAGCCGTTCAGGATTCCATCGGGTTCTATGAAGCCTACGCTTCTGGTTGGCGATTTTATTCTGGTCAATAAATTTGCCTATGGTGTGCGGCTGCCCGTGATCCACAAAAAGATTCTCGAAACCGGAGAGCCTGAAAGAGGCGATGTCGCGGTTTTTCGTTATCCGCAGGATCCGCGTCTCGATTACATTAAACGTATTGTGGGTGTGCCGGGTGATTTGCTGCAGTATCGCCAGAAGCGCCTGTCTGTAAATGGCGTACTGGTCGAGCAGGAAATACTGGGTGACTACGATGATCCCGATGGCGCGCGACAGCCGAGTGTGGAAATTATCGAAAATCTGATCGGTGTGGAGCATCGCATTTTAAATACCCGCACAGCGATGAACGGTGATTTCGAGCTGAAGGTGCCCGAGGGAATGTATTTTGCAATGGGGGACAATAGAGATAACAGTAACGACAGTCGATACTGGAAATTTGTCCCTGAAGACCACCTGGTTGGCAAGGCATTCATGGTCTGGATGCACTTCAACTGGAATAATGGCGGGTTCAAATTCAGCAGGATCGGCGACGGCATTCACTAATGGTGGACCTCGATGATCAAGTGGTTTTTAGGGCTGGCAGTGGTTGGCTTTTTTGCGGTTAGCGTGTTTCAGCTGGTTCCGGTTTACATGACTAATCACACCGTCAGTCAGATAGTGCAACAGGTTGTGTCCAACAGTGAATTGGACGGAAGGCCCAAGAGAGACGTGTTGCGACTGTTAAGCACCCGCTTTGCCGAACGCGATCTCGATCATCTCGACCCGAATGAGATGATGAAAGTCGCGCGTGATGCGAACGGCAAGCTGGTACTCGATGTGAAATACGAAGAGCGGCGCAAATTGATGTACAATCTCGAAATCGTTGCCGGCTTTGACGAGCAGTTCACCAACTAGCAGCCCATTGCAAAACAGTGGTCTTCTGTTCGGGGGCTGACTCCGGACTACCTTGGATTCCGCTGAAAAATTCCTTTCTAAAAAACTCGGCTACGAGTTTAACAACGCCGGGCTGTTGCAGCAGGCGTTGACCCACCGCAGCGTCGGGGCGCATAACAATGAGCGCCTGGAGTTTCTGGGTGACGGCGCGCTTAATTTTGTTATCGCATCGGAAACGATTGCGGCCAGAGTATCGCGAGGGGCAGCTCAGTCGATTGCGTGCAAACCTTGTGCGTGGCCTGACCCTTGCCGATGTGGCGCGTGAAATCAGCCTCGGAGACTACCTTAAGCTTGGCAGCGGTGAGCTCAAAAGCGGTGGTTTCAACCGCGATTCGATTCTGGCAGATGCGTTAGAGGCGCTGCTTGGCGCCATTTACATCGACAGCAATTTCGACACACTGTACGGTGTGGTGTGCCGACTGTTTGAATCGCGGCTTGCAAATCTTCCGGATGATGAGCCGCAAAAAGACCCGAAAACAAGGCTGCAGGAATACCTGCAGGCGCGTAAGCATCCGCTGCCCGTGTATGAGCTGACGGCAACCCGGGGCAAGGATCACGACAGAACATTTGTGGTGTCTGCTCGAATTGAGGAGCTCGATCTGAGCGTGACAGCAGAAGGATCGAGCCGACGACGTGCAGAGCAGGCGGCAGCAGAAGACACACTGGTTAAACTTGAGGCACAGGGTTTTTGACTACTCGTTGCGGCACCATTGCACTATCCGGCAGGCCGAACGTCGGCAAGTCATCATTGCTGAACCGGCTTATCGGCCAGAAGCTCAGCATTACCGCCCATAAACCGCAAACCACCCGCCATGCGCTACTGGGTATCAGCACCATCGGCAGCACTCAGTTTGTCTATGTGGATACCCCCGGTATACACGGGGGGGCAAAAAAAACGCTCAACCGTGTGCTCAATAAAACCGCGTCCTCTGCGGCGACCGGTGCCGATGTGATGGTGCTGGTAGTACAGGCACTGACCTGGACAAACGATGACTCACTGGCGCTGGAAGTTGTACAGCGACAGAACAAACCATGGATACTGGCGGTCAACAAAGTCGACCTGGTGCAGCCGAAAGAAAAACTGCTGCCCTGGATACAAGAACTCAAAGGTATTGAAGCGGCCGTCGCAGTGGTACCTGTGTCAGCGACCAAGGGAGCCAACCTCGACGGCTTGCAAAAAGAAATAGAAGCACTGCTCCCCGCCGCAGACTTTATGTTTGAAGAAGATGCGCTTACCGACCGCTCTTCGCGTTTTCTCGCCTCCGAGCTGGTGAGAGAACAGCTCACCCGGTTTTTGTCGCAGGAGCTGCCTTACTCGGTAAGCGTCGAGGTGGAAGAGTTTCATCAAACCGCCTCACTTGCCAGAATTGCCAGTGTTATCTGGGTGGAAAAAGACAGTCAGAAATCTATTGTCATCGGCAAAGGTGGCAAACATC
>JAHDHK010000104.1:4825-17523 GCA_020631335.1 Chromatiales bacterium | reverse complement strand
CATTGAAAGCAAAGCAGAAGAAGTTACCTGCTTTGTCGATAGTTCGATTAAGGGCTGGTACAACTATCTATATGGTGACAACACCGCTGCCAATGAAATGATTATGACGGACAACCCTGAAATGACTCAGGATAAAATCAATTTTGCCATCGGTAAAATGAAGGACGAGGGTATTGTGATTTCAGGTGATGCAGAAAAACTTGGTATTGGCGTCATTACCGATGAAAAGGTGAAAGATTTTTTTGACAAAATGGTGTCTGCCGGTGTGGTTGATGCCAGTCTTGATTACTCCTCTGCTTTTAGTACAGAGTTTACCGGCAAGGCGGTTGGTATGGAGTTAATCAAATAGAATCCGAAACTGCGCGGTACTCATACGGTGAAATCGGTACTGCTGCACCGGCAGCAGCAACCCCGGCAGCAGCAACCCCGGTGGCGGAAATAAACTCCACAGTCAGCACTCGAGCGGGCAGACGGTTGCTGACCATGAGCCAGGTGGATAAGGTTTTCGCCGGTGATGTTGTGGCATTGAGAGGTTTTGACCTGGCGGTTGATCAGGGAGACTTCATCTCCCTGCTTGGTCCTTCGGGCTGTGGTAAATCTACCGCGCTGCGGCTTATCGCCGGGCTTATACGCCAGACTTCAGGGTCACTACACTGGGAGGGCGGTCAGCACGATGGCGATCTGGGTATCGTCTTTCAGGAGCCCACGCTAATGCCATGGGCGAGGGTGAAAGATAACGTGTGGCTGCCGCTGCGCCTGCGAGGCAAGTCATATCGCGCCTGCCGTAACGAAATAGAACAGGCGCTTGAGTTGGTGGGGTTACAGGACTTTAAAAACGCGTTTCCCCGCGAGCTTTCAGGCGGTATGAAAATGCGAGTGTCTATTGCGCGTGCCATGGTTACCCGGCCTCGTTTGATTCTGATGGACGAACCCTTTGCAGCACTTGATGAAATTACCCGTCAACGCATGAACTGTGACTTACTGGCCATGCGTGAGTCCATTGGTTGTACCGTTATCTTTGTAACGCATTCTGTGTTTGAGTCTGTTTATCTTTCAGACCGGATTGTTGTAATGGCCGCGCGTCCCGGCAGGGTAATTCAGGAGCTTAACGTGAAGGTTGACGGGCCGCGGACGGCTGAGTTTCGCACGTCAGATGAGTTCGCAGCTCTTTCGCGGCACGCATCCGAGGCCTTGCAACAGGCAATGACGTGAATAACATGAATGTGACTACAGCAACTCTGGCTGCTGTTGATTCCGAAGAAGAAGCGCTGGCTCGCAGCAGGAAGTTAATGTCCATTGCCCGATGGACGTTGCCATCGCTGGTAATGCTGTTTGCACTGGGCGCATGGCAGGCTTATGTTGTTATCGCTCAGGTGCCGCACTATGTACTTCCATCCCCCTGGCTGATCGCGAAAACCGTGGTTAGCGACTGGGCTGTGTTGTGGCCTGCAATGCTGGTCACAGGCAGACTGACTGTGCTCGCTCTGATACTGGCAGTCGTCGGTGGTGTGTCTTTGGCAGTGGCTTTTACTCAGTCGCGCTGGATCGAAATGTCTTTGTTTCCGTATGCCGTTATTTTGCAGGTCACACCGGTGGTGGCCATTGCCCCGTTGTTGCAAATCTATATGGACAGTGCATTTTCTGCTGCATTGCTGTGTGCGTGGATAGTTGCGTTTTTTCCAATACTGTCCAATACAACTATCGGGCTGAAGTCTCCGGATCATAATCTTCAGGATTTGTTCACCATATACAAAGCCTCCGGCTGGCAACGTCTCCGGCTGTTGTCTGCGCCCTCTGCTTTGCCCTATTTTCTGGGTGGGCTTAAAATAGCCGGTGGCCTGGCACTGATCGGTGCGGTGGTTGCCGAATTTGTGATAGGCCGGGCAGGGACCGGGCTTGGTCTGGCATCAACGCTGTTGGAGGCTTCATACCGGTTTAACTTTGGCAGGCTATACGGCGCGCTGGTACTGATATCCGTGATGGGCATTGTCATGTTTGGCCTGATGAGTCTGATCAGTTACCTGGCGTTGTACAGGTGGCACGAAAGCGCGCTGAAGTGAGAGAGTTAATGGACTTTATACATCTGCCGGAAGATGGGTTTGTACTGCGCAATGTTTCTGTGCCGTCCAGTCTGGTGAATGGCGAAGAGGCGTTTACGACAACAGATCTTGCGATTGTTGACGGCAGGTTTGTCGCCCCCGATACTTGTACTGCCCTAAATGCGGTGGATATGCGTGGTGCTATTGCCATGCCTTGCTTTGTCGATATGCATACCCACCTCGACAAAGGCCATATATTGCCCAGAGCATCCAACCCCGACGGGTCTTTTCCCGGTGCGCTGCAAAGCGTTCACGAAGATCATTCCAATTGGCACGCTGAAGATGTTTTTCGACGGGCTGACTTTTCACTGCGCTGTGCCTATGCTCACGGCACGCGCGCGGTGAGAACACACCTTGACAGTGCCCCACCGCAGGATGAAATTTCCTGGCCTGTGTTTGATCAGCTGCGTGAAAAATGGCGTGGAAAAATAGAACTGCAGGCGGTATGTCTGGCCGGGTGTGACAATATAGATCTGACTGGCAGGTTTTTGAAAACTGCTGAGCTGGTGCGGCAATATGACGGTGTTCTCGGCGTCGTCGCCTATCCGATGGAAGGGCTGGATACACTAATGCGGCAATTCTTCGAACTGGCTGCAAAATTTGATCTGGCGGTTGATCTTCATGTCGATGAAACTATGGATCCATCGGTTGAGTGTGTTCGCAGTGTGAGTCAGGCAGTGATTGATTCCGGTTTTACCGGCTCTGTTACCGTCGGTCACCTGTGTTCATTGTCGGCGCAGGATGAGCCACGGGCACATAACACACTCGACCTGATGGCTGCCGCCGGACTGAATGTCGTCAGTCTGCCCATGTGCAATCTTTACTTGCAGGATCGCCTCGCCGCTCGCACGCCCAGAATGCGCGGGGTTACACTGGTGCACGAAATGAAAGCGCGTGGTATTCCTGTAAGCTTTGCCTCTGACAACACGCGCGATCCGTTCTATGCCTATGGCGATATGGACATGCTTGAAGTAGTGCGTGAGGCGACCCGGATAGCACATCTGGATCACTCTGATCCCGACTGGATTAATGCGTTTGCACAGACCCCGGCACAGTGCTGTGGATTCTCTGTAGTCGATCTGGCACCCGGCAGCCCCGCAGACATCATTCTATTTAATGCACGCTCGATGACCGAATTACTGGCGCGGCCACAGTCAGACCGTGTTGTTTTAAGAGACGGCAGTGCAATAGATCGCCGCTTGCCCGAGTACTCAGAACTTGATGACCTTTTTAACGGAACAGCATGACCACGGATATTGAAAGTGCCAAGGCAGCATTAGCGCACCTTGAACTGGTAGAAAACCCCAGGCTTATCCGCACCTTTTCGCGTGATTTTTTCTGGTATTCGCCGGTGCTGAAAGATCGAATGGATGATCTGGTTGCAGACTTTGTTGTCTGCCCGAACACCGAAGAAGAGATCATTGAAGTACTCAGGGTGTGTTACGAACACAATGTTCCTGTGACGACGCGGGGTGCAGGTACTGGTAACTATGGGCAGGCGATACCTATGCGTGGCGGCTGCATTTTGTTTCTGCGCAATATGAACAAAATTAAATCGGTGACACCGGGTCGGGTCGTCGCCGAACCCGGCTGTATACTTAAAGACATTGATACCTTCTGCAAAGCAGACTCAGGTCAGGAGATCCGTATGTTTTCCAGTACCTGGGCCACTGCCACTATCGGTGGCTTTATTGCCGGCGGGTCCGGCGGGGTGGGTTCAGTCACCTGGGGGTCGCTTCGTGATCTGGGTAATATTATCCGCTTGCGGGTCGTGACCATGGAGGCCGAACCCCGGGTGATGGAGCTTAGCGGTGAAGCGCTGGCCAGGGTATCGCACGCGTATGGTACAAACGGCATTATAACCGAGGTGGAAATGCCTCTTGCGCCTGCATATGAGTGGGTGGAGATACTGTTAACAGCGACGGAGTTTCCAGAGGCTGCACGGTTTGCTGATGCATTGTCAAATGAAGACGGTGTGTTATTGAAACTTGCCAGCGTGTACGAGGCACCTACCGCCCATGCGTACTTTAAAAAGATCCAGCCACATGTCAGTGAAAAAGATCATTTGATCGGCCTGATGGTCGCCCCCCACAGCATGGATGGCTTTTTAACTTATCTGGGCCGGTGTTCGACGGTTGAGCTGATTTATCGTTCCGATGATACGCAGTGGGAAGAGGCTCCCGGGCCGGTATTTGAGTACGGCTGGAATCACACCACCCTCAGAGCGTTGAAGGTTGATCCGTCGATCACCTACTTGCAGGTACGCTACGGATACCCGGATCATTTGGCACTGATTGAAAAAATGCGCCACCGCTTCCCCGGAGAAGTCATTCAGCATCTCGAAGCGATTCGCATGGGAGGCAAAATTGCCTTTGCCGGACTGTCTCTGGTGAAGTTTACGACCGAGGAAAGACTCGATGAGATTGTCCAGGCGCATGAAGAGGCAGGTGCACTGATTTTTAATCCCCATCGTTACACGCTTGAAGAGGGTGGTCGGCAGCACGCAGATCAAACACAACTGGATTTCAAACGTGAGGCGGATCCGCGTGGTCTGCTTAATCCGGGAAAAATGATTACCTGGCACAATCCCGAGTGGGACTACAGGCGCATGTATAACTTTTTCGAAGACGCCGCCCGCACGAAATCATAGGAGCATGGAGAGAGCATGAAGCATGCACTGGTTTTGTTTGCCCATCCGTGTCCGGAAAGCTTTAATGCCGCTGTTCATCGTGTGGTGATTGACACCCTAACGAGTAACGGATGGACAGTTGATAACTGTGATCTCAATAAAGAAGGCTTCAACCCGGTGCTTACAGAGCCTGAGCGCCGGGGTTACCACGAAGAACCCGATAACATCAAACCGGTTGAGTCCTATGTTGCCCGCTTGCAGGCAACGGATGCACTGGTCATGGTGTTTCCGGTTTGGAACTTCGGCTATCCGGCCATTTTAAAAGGGTTTCTTGATCGTGTCTTCTTACCGGGTGTGAGTTTTAAGCTAGAAAACGGCGGTGTCCGACCAGCGCTAACCAATATTAAAAAACTCGCTGCCTGTACCACCTATGGCGGCAACCGGTTTCGAGCTATGCTCAATGGTGATCCGCCACGTAAATGTGTTACCCGTGCTGTAAGGTACTCCTGTGGCCTGCCTAAAACCCGTTACATTGCATTGTATGATATGAATCGCAATACACAACCAATACTCGAAGCGCATCTTTTACGTGTTCGTGCGGAAATGGAAAAGTTTTAAACTAACATTTACCCGGGGTCACGGGTTGTAACTCGTGAGAAATGTTTAACAGATCATCAGTGATAACCGCAGCACGCATGTGGCCTCAAAAATATTTTTAACGGGAAAATAATGCACAGACGACTCGATTGGGCTGAAAGGCGATCTGCCGAATTCAATAATATCGACCCGCAGCGATCGATTGCTGTGTTGCCGACAGCGGCCATTGAACAGCATGGTCCACACCTGCCGGTTGGGACGGATACCATGATTATGCAGGGTATGCTCAATCGCTTTAAAGCTGCCTGCCCGGAGGACCTGGATCCTTACATTCTGCCGATTCAGGCCGTTGGTAAGTCCAATGAACATCTGTGGGCGCAAGGCACACTCACTTTGACTGCTGCCGATGCGCTATCTGCCTGGACAGAGATTGGTTTGTCAGTTGCCCGAGCCGGCTTTCGCAAGATCGTCATTATTAACAGCCACGGTGGCAACCTCGATCTGATCTCTATACTGAGTCGTGAGTTACGGGTGAGAGCAGCTATGCTGGCGGTAAAGTGTCAGTGGGGAAGCTTCGGTCATCCTGAATCCATGTATAGCACGCGTGAGCTGTCTTTCGGCATCCATGGCGGAGACGTTGAAACCTCTTTAATGCTTGCCTTTAATCCTGAATGTGTCGACTTTGATCAGGCGAAGGACTTCACATCAGTCGCAGAAACTACAGCTATCTCTCCCATCGGGCCGGTAAGTCGCGGCTGGATCGCCTCCGATTTAAATGAAGCGGGCACCGTCGGCAATGCCTCCGCTGCCACCCTTGAAAAGGGCGAAGCGACTGCCGCCCACCAGGTAGCAGGTTTTATTGCATTGATGCGCCAGGTGGCAGATGCCGAACTACCTTCAGCGCCCGCACAGATTTAACCCATTAGCTTACCGTTGGAAGCACTACACAATGGTTTCTCCACAAACCGGTCAGGCAGTATGGGCAATTTTCTCTAACGCCCAGCGTACGTTTTTGCGAACATCGGGATCGTTGTCGTCATAGTACGGCTCCAGGAATTTCGCGGTATCGCTTACTGCAAGAACACCAAGCGCCGCAGCACACTCTTTGCGAAGGTTGGGTACCGGCACGGTCATCTGCTCACCAATCAAGGTGGCTGCATCACGTGCGTCGAGCTTACCCAGCGTTCTAACCGCTTTTAGCCTGACTTGCCAGTATTCGTCTTCGAGCAATTTAATGAGTGACGGCACGCAGCCGGCGCTACCCGATTTGGTGAGTGTTTCTGCTGCAGCTTCACGTACCTGCCAGTCTGAGTCAGTGAGTGCAGCAACCAGTATCTGCTCTGCGTGGTCAGACTTGTTGAAACCAAGGGCGGTAAGTGCGGCACGCCTGACCAGAGCGTCATTATCACCGGCGGCACTACGCAAGGCTGGCAGCGATGTTTTATCCTGCAGCCAGCCAATGACATTGACGGCTTCGCAGCGAACGCTGGCTGAGTGATGTTTCAGTGCTTCAATAGCCGGCCCCATGGCATCGGCACGTCTGAGTTCCTTGATGCCGGCCAGGCAAGATACCAGTACAAACTCATCGTCCACGCCAAGAGAAGGAATAATGGCATCTCCCGCATCGGGGTCCTTCAACTCGGTGAGACTGACTGCAGCGGCCTGACGAACCTCTGCATGTTCATCGCTTAGTGCGCCCACCAGGGCTGCGGCTGTAGAAACACCGTCAAAATCTGTTAATGCGATGGCTGCCTGCTTACGGACATTGATGTCCTGATCCCGGATGGCGGTCGCCAGATGGGGGATCACTTCCGGGTCCGCGGTATCGGTTAACTCAATAACCGCCATGATCCGCTCTCCAGCATCTGTTGACTGGAGATCTTCTGCGAGCATTTCAATATCATTGAAGTCTTCGAATAGATTATTCATGAGCGCTACTTCAGCAGGTAGGGCAGGTTGACCTTGACTGCACCGGTCGGGCAGTCTGCTTCGCAGGGCATGCAGTACCAGCACTCGTCATATTCCATGTGTGCGGTTTTGCGTCCGTCTGCCATGTCGGTAATGCGTAGTACATCCAGCGGACACACCTCCACACAAACGGTACAACCTTTGTCCGCAATGCATAAGTCATCATTAACGACCACCGGGACTGAAGTAGAAGATTGGGCAAGTGGCATTGGAGTTCCTTGTGGTCTTTATTCAGCTGCTGTGACACGCTGATGGTTGTAGGCGTCCTTTTCATCGTCGGCTATATCAACAATGTAGGGCTTGACGGCTTCTTTGCGGCTGGTGGGGGAGTTGTTCTTTCCCTTGGTAAGCAGTGTGTGGCAGAACCAGTCTTTATCATTGCGCTCGTAATCCACGCGGTTGTGGTATAGACCCCAGCGGCTTTCTGTTCGATACAGCGATGCATGTGCGGCCATATCAGCGCAGTCCAGAATGCTGGCGGCCTCGAGTGACCGCATCAGTTCGTGGGCATTGCTGACATACATGGCGTTGTTCATATCGTCACGTACCTCAGCAAGGCGTTGCTGTGCCAGTTCCATCTTTGCAGTGACTTTAGGCGGTTGTAGATAGTCATTTACCAGCCGTCGGGTTTTGTACTCGATCTGATTCGGCGGTACTCCGTCGTCTCTCCTGGTTGGTGCGAGTACGCGTGTTTTCTCGGCAAGGATGTCTGCTTCGTCGAAGGCTGCAAAATCCACATCTGCTGCATAGTCGATGGCGTCTTCACCTGCTATCGCCCCATTGGTAAATGCCCCCAGCATGTAGTTGTGCGGTACGTTTGCCATATCCCCGGCAGCGTACAATCCTTTTATGGTGGTGCGGGCGTTTTCATCGACGTACACGCCTGATGCAGAGTGACCTGAGCAGAATCCGATTTCTGAAATATGCATTTCGATCATCTGTTTACGATAATCTGTACCTCTTCCCTCATGGAAATGGCCGCGCGTCGGGCGCTCTACAATGTGCAGAATTCTTTCGATCTCGCTGATGGTTTCCTCGGCCAGATGATTAAGCTTCAGGAATACCGGACCGTTGCCGGACTGCAGCTCATCATAGAACTCCTGCATCATCTGTCCGGACCAGTAGTCACATTCTATAAATCGATCACCACCTGCGTTTGTGGTGTACCCGCCCAGCGGCCCTGCCACATAGGCACAAGCAGGGCCGTTGTAGTCCTTAATTAACGGGTTGATTTGATAACACTCAAGGTTCGCCAGTGCCGCACCGGCGTGGTATGCCATGGCATAGCCTTCACCACTATTGGCAGCATTTTCGTAAGTGCCATACAAGTAACCCGAGGTCGGTAATCCGAGTCGGCCGGCTGCTCCCAGGCACATAATGACAGCCTTGGCCTTTACCACCAGAAACTCGGCGCTGCGTGTGTTAACGCAAATGGCCCCGGCGACGCGATCACCGGAGGTAAGAAGACGAGTTGCCATGTACCGGTTAACAATGTTGATTCTTGATTTGCGCAATTGACGGTAGAGCGCTTTCTTTACCGTATCTCCGTTGGGCATCGGTAACACATAGGTGCCGATATGGTGCACTTTTTTAACGTCGTATTCACCGTTGTTATCCTTTTGGAAGCGAATACCAAAACTGTCGAGTTCCTGAATAATGCCATAGCACTCTTCTGCGTATCGGTAGACCGCGGCCTGATCGCAAATGCCATCATTGGCAATGGTAATTTCCTTGGTGTATTGCTCGGGTGTGGCATACCCGGGAATCACCGAGTTGTTAAGCCCGTCCATGCCCATGGATATGGCGCCGGAGCGCTTAACGTTGGCCTTGTCCAGTAAAATAACATTCGCCTTCGGATTCTTTCGTTTGGCCTTCAGTGCTGCCATGGGACCCGCGGTACCACCACCGATCACGAGCACATCACATTCGATCTGCTCAATACCCTCTTTTATTTCATCCATCTTCAGCTCCCGAATCAGTTTGTGACACGTTAAGCGCGTGAGTGTTTCCAGTCTGTCAACTAGTTGTCAGCATTCAGTGCAATTTTCCGCAGGTATGAATAAGGAAATATGGCTTTTTTATGGCCATCCGAGAATTGGATGTTGATACCGGTCGAGCCCATCGGTGTAAGTGCGCTTATTTGTATTCCGTGCAATATGCTTATTTCACCCGTTTCAATCCTTTCCCTTCTTGAAGCTGAGTCCATCGCCTGCTGTCGCAGTGATGCGGCACTGACGCGATAAGAATCCCCCTCCTCACTGTTGAAGAGAAGGGTTCTACCATCGTTTGAGACAATGAGATCAGTAATCAAAGGACCATCCGCCTATTTTTTCGACAGAGCATTGTTTTGCGAAACGGGAGGGTTTAATAGCAATTTATTGACAGACAAAGTGGCCAGGGGCGCGCAAAGTACCGTCAGCCCAAAAGTAAGGAAAGCCGCCATGACCTATGTGGTGACCGATAACTGCATTGCCTGTAAATACACGGACTGTGTCGATTCATGCCCGGTTGACTGTTTTCATGAAGGTGAAAACATGCTTGTGATTAATCCGGATGTCTGCATCGACTGTGGCGTATGTGTGCCGGAATGTCCGGCAGATGCTATTTGTGCGGACAGTGCGCCTGAAGCCGGTGAATGGATAGCCATGAACCAAAAATATGCTGATGTCTGGCCAATTATCTACAACACCACCGAACCCTTACCTGAAGCCGATGAAATGGAAGGCGTCGGTAATAAATTGTCTACGCATTTCTCTGAACAACCGGCTGCTTAACCATGTCACAGAATTCAATCGCAGTAGATCCAGTGTCTTCGGTACAGACGAAAATGAAACGTGAGGTAGCGTCCGCATCGCGTACAGATCGTATACCGGATTCGGCAAGAGTGACTTCAGTTACACACTGGACCGGCAGTCTGTTTTCTTTCAAGGTGGAGCGACCTGCCTCTCTGCGTTTTCGATCCGGAGAATTTGTGATGCTTGGTCTTATGGGTGATCCGAATCCGAAGACCGGCAAAAGTAACCCTTTGCTGCGGGCTTACTCAATTGCGTCCCCTGCCTGGGAGGAGGAGCTTGAGTTCTATTCTATTAAGGTGCCTGATGGGCCGCTCACCTCGAAACTTCAACATTTGTCTCCGGGCGATTCAATAATTCTTCGTCCCAGACCGGTAGGTACGTTGATACTCGATGCATTGCTGCCTGGAAAACGCCTGTGGCTGCTTGCAACAGGTACGGGAATAGCGCCTTTTGCATCGGTAATCCGGGACCCGGAAACCTATGAGAAATTTGACAGCGTTGTGCTGATGCATACCTGTCGTGAAGTAAAAGAACTGGAATATGGCAAACAACTGGTAGCAGAGGTGATGGAGCATGAGTTTTTAGCAGAGATCGTTACCGACCGTTTGATTTATTACCCGTCGACTACCAGAGAAGTTTCCCGTAATCAGGGGCGGATAACGGACTCGCTATCCAGTTCTTCTTTTTATAAGTCATTACACGTTGATCCGTTAAATGCCGAGTCTGATCGATGCATGATCTGTGGGTCGCTGGGATTCAATGAAGATATACAGGCGCTTTTACAGGACAAGGGCCTGGTAGAAGGTTCAGGAAACGATCCGGGCACTTATGTAGTCGAAAAAGCATTTGTTGAATAGCGTGAATTTGCACAGATGCGCTGCTTATTCTTTTTCTTAACTATCAGCTAAATGACCGGAACTGCAGGAGAATAAAATTTATCATACAGCGATGAGTAGTACGTACAGTTTTCCTGTAGATATCCCTGAAACGGGTAGGTCAGAAAATGAAAAATAGTGGTGCTACTGCTCAAGATAGATAAAAAGACTAATCGGATATCGAACAAATAAACAGCTTCAATACTGTTTGAAGTACCTTAGATATCCTTAGCAGGGAGGACAGCAACGTTAACAGCGGGGCTGCTTTTTGGCGTGCGTAGGTGTGCAATTCAAACTGCATAGTGATGCGAATAATGCATCACCGTGTTGCAAAAATAACGGAACAGGTTTTAACGAAAATTGGTTTAGGGTAGTCGTGTGTACTCACCGCAGACAGTGAAGATATTTTTTTGATTGTCTGTATATCCAGCTTCTTTCGATCAATCAGCAATTCCTGCTGAGCAGATATGAAAAGGGAAACGCCAATGAAAATTAGTCAACTAGTCTGTGTTGTTGCAGCAACCTCGGTGCTGATGCTGCCGGGGATCTCTGCTGCGGAAAAAATCAAAATCGCGATTGGTCATCAATCCATGTGTACCGATACGTATACAGCCGGAATAATCGTTAAGGAACTAGGCCTTCTGGAGAAGTATTTACCCAAAGAAGGTAAATATGCCGAAGCAGAATATGACGTGAGCTGGGCCGATTACAGCTCTGGAGGTCCGATAACCAATCAAATGATGGCTAATAAACTTAACTTCGGCGTCATGGGTGACTACCCGCTTATTGTAAACGGCGCCAAGTTTCAAGAGACTGATAGTCTGCGCACCTTGTATGTAGCAGGTACGGGGTACAACCTGAAAGGCTCTGGCAATGCCATTGTGGTGCCGGTAGAAAGTGAGATATTTTCTATTACTGAACTTAAGGGAAAAGAGGTCTCAACACCGGTTGGTTCTGCGGCCTGGGGTATGTTGTTAAAAGCCATGCAGGATAATGATATTCCCACTGGCGAATATGTGATGAAAAACCAGAGCCCCGCGGTCGGTGCTGCAAACATTGCTGCGGGTAAAATCGATGCGCACTCTGATTTCTGTCCGTGGTCGGAGTTGATGGAATTCCGTGGCACCGGACGTAAAATCTATGATGGGTCTGAAACCGGCGTACCCTATTTACATGGTGTGGTTGTCAGAGAAGACTTTGCGACAGAATATCCTGAAGTCGTTGAAGCATTTGTTAAGGCAGTATGGGAAGCAGGTGAATGGGTACGTGAGGACCCGATGAAAGCAGTCACCATGATGGAAGGCTGGACCGGTGTGGAAAAAGAAGTGCTTTATCTCTACTTTTCAGAAGGTGGTCACCTGACGCTTGATCCGACCATTAAGACTGAGTGGATCGATGCATTGAAATTTAACCACGGTGTGCTGGTTCAGGAAAAAGCGATACCACCACTGGATTTCGATGCTTGGATTACCGAAGACTTCGTTAAAGCCTCATATAAAGACCTTGGTGTGGACTACGACCTTGAAAAAGAAACCATGGTAGACCCGGTTGATGCTAATAAAGGGCTGCCGCTGGAAATCTGGCACTCCCGTGATGGTGTTTCCACTTACGATAATGCCAGTGCTTTTCTTACCGCCATGGCTGAAATGCTAACTACTGGAGCCAAACTAAATTCAACCTATGTCTATGATGCTGAAACTGGTCTGAAGCTTTTTGGCAAGACGGCTTTCTGGGT
>JAHDHK010000104.1:0-4725 GCA_020631335.1 Chromatiales bacterium | reverse complement strand
CTCAGACAGTAAAAAGGAATTGACGGATACTGCCGGGGTACGCCCCGGGGCCACACAATCTGAAGCAATCGTCGCGGACTCGCAGGGACATCACCCTGCAACCGCGATGAAAAATGCCGCGGCAGACGTGGCAGATACGTCGCCTGTCAACTCTGTTGAGACTGCCCCTGACGATACCCGGAAGGGGCATGATCTTCCGTTTTCCAAAACTGAAATTGTCCGAACTGAGGACCTGACTACTTTGCCAATAGCGCTTTGGAAGTACATGAAAAAGTCGGGTGAATTCGCCTCTTCTATGCTAATTGCGTTGTTGTCGCTATCGATTGGCGTTCTGGCGTGGCATCTGGCCGCTACATTTAATCTCAACTGGTTTATTAACTTTGAGAATGTACCAACGCCGGGTAAAGTGTTTATTGCGTTCCTCGGCCATTTACAAACTGAAGTCTTCTACACCCATATAGGGGTATCGATGCGACGGATCCTGATCAGCTATTCGCTGGCTGTGGTCATCGGCGTAATGGTGGGTGTTTTGATGGGGAGGTCCCGGCTCGTTCGCCAGTTTGTGATGCCCTATATCGAAGTGGTGCGACCCATACCTGCAGTTGCATGGATTCCACTGGCTATCCTGATGTGGCCCACTGAGGAAAGCTCAATCATCTACATTACTTTTCTGGGTGCATTGTTCCCGATTGTATTAAATACGCTGCACGGGGTTGAGCAGACGCCAGATGTGCTTGTGAGAGCCGCGCAGTCCCTGGGTGCGACACGGCTGGGCATTTTCTGGCATGTTGTTTTGCCGGGCGCTTTGCCGTCGATTGCAGCCGGTCTTGCTATTGGTATGGGGGTGAGCTGGTTTTCACTGCTGGCTGGTGAAATTATTTCAGGTCAGTATGGTATTGGATACTTCACCTGGGATGCGTACAGCCTGATCAATTATCAGGATATCGTCGTCGGTATGCTGGTCATCGGCTTCCTCGGGACCGCATCTACCGCCGCTATCAAGCTGTTGACCAAACCGATGCTTCACTGGCAGACAAAGGCGCGTTAGTCATGGTGGATGCATTTAAGTTTCTGGGGTCAGAGTTACGCGAAAACTGGAAAAGGTTTTTTTTGCATGGGTTCGTGTTTGCGTTGATATTTCAGGCTTTCATGTTAATAGCGCTGATGGTGCGCTTTCAGGCGTTACCTAACTATATCCAGTTTTATGACTGGCTCGGCAATATTGTCACCATTGTACAGTCCACACCGAGCTGGGCGGATATTGCAAAAATATCGGTTGAGGAATGGCTGATTGAAATCGGCCAGATGAACTACGACTATGGCACTGGTCTGTCGATCTGGAGTTTGAACGTAGTACCCAGTCGTATTGTCGTGTTGACAATGATGGGTGGGCTGGTCGCACTGTGTATTCACCTGGTGAAGCAGCAATCGTGTGCTGCCGGCACCAGACGTACCGCCATTACCAGCCTTGGCGGAGGAACAATCCTGGTGGCAATGACCAATGCAACAATGAGCTGGGTTGTGTGTTGTGCAACACCGAGCTGGGTGGTTGGCCTGGCAATGCTGGGTTTGGGTGTATCCACCTCACTGGCACTCGAATCACTCGGCCCGGTGTTGTCCCTAAGTGGATTCTCTTTGTTGTTACTCTCGGCATTGTTGCTGGCGTGGCGCAATGTTCGTCAACCCTCGTTAATGGCGGTACCGGAAAATGCTTGATTCAGTCACCCCTGCGGTGAATACAAGGGTACGAAATACTTCGGATAAAGGCTCGATCCTGTTCAAGGATGTGTCAATCACGTTCGGGGAAGGTGAACAAACCCACCGCGCGGTAGATACCACTAATCTGACCATTAAGAGTGGCGAGTTTGTTTGTATTTTGGGGCCTTCAGGTTGTGGTAAATCTACCTTGCTGAATGCGGTGGCAGGTTACGTGAAGCCAACTACCGGGCAGGTGCTTGTCGACGATGTAGAAGTCGTCAGTCCGGGCCCCGATCGTGGCATGGTGTTTCAGCAGTATTCATTGTTGCCCTGGAAAACTGTTTATGAAAACGTATCCTTCGGGCCGAAGATGGCCGGCATCGGACGGCGGCAGGTAAGCGAAACCACCAACACCTTTTTAGGCATGGTGGGGCTGCTTAAGTTTGCCAAACGATACCCGGCGGAGTTGTCGGGTGGTATGCAGCAACGTGTCGGTATCGCACGTGCGCTGGCTAATTACCCTTCTGTTTTGTTAATGGACGAGCCATTCGGTGCACTCGATGCACAGACCCGCTTGACCATGCAGGAAAGTCTGCTGGATATCTGGCGGAATTTCGGAACGACCGTTGTGTTTGTGACCCACGATGTAGACGAAGCTGTGTTTCTTGCCGATCGGGTGTTGATTATGAGTGCCGCACCGGGTCGCATAGTGCGGGAACTGACCATCGAGTTACCCAGACCCCGTAACATAGATATGGCTACTGACCCGCGCTACATCAGTGCACGTAAAGCATGCCTTGATGTGATTCGGGATGAAAGTCGCCGCGCCTTTGAGATGCAAAACCAATGAAGAAAATCTTATCCCTTGTTGTGCTGTTGTGTCCGCTGCTTTCGCTTGCCCAGGTGCAGGGCATACCGTTGGATAAACCCAGGCTTATTCCTGAATTTGTCTTATCTGATAAAGAAGGTGGCACTTTCACACAGAGTGATTTACAGGATCGCTGGACGCTGGTGATGTTCGGCTTTAACTCCTGCCCCGATGTCTGCCCGTTTACCATGCGTAACCTTGAAGCAGCGGTGGCGGAGACTTCACTGCGTGTTCGACCGGACAATGTGCCGGATGTGGTGTTTGTTTCTGTCGATCCAGCGCGAGACAAAGACAAAGTAACCGACTACGCAAGATTCTTTCATCCGGACTTTCGTGGCGTCACCGGTGAGCGCGAACAGATAGATAAACTGGTGAAGGCCACCGACAGCTTCTACCGGTTGATGAATCCAGACTCAAAAGGTTACTACGATGTTCAACACAGCGCTTTTGTTTCAGTAATCGGGCCGGATGGAAAGATGCGCGCAAAGCTTGAACCTCCTTTTCACGCAGGTAAAACCGCCGAGTTTCTCGCCCGGCTTCAAATTTCATATCGAAGGGAGTTGCTCAATTGAAAAAGTTCATTGCAGCCGCGGCATTGTTATTATCAGCTCAGTGGTCATATGCAGATATCATTGTCGATAATGCCTACGTTCCGCAGGTTCCACCCGGATCTATGGCCTATGCAGCGTATCTGAGTATTACCAATAGTGGCGCTGAGGCGCGTACAGTGGTTGGCATCAGCTCTCCCGTTTTCGGTATGACACACTTACACCATACGATGATGAAAGACGGTGTATCTTCAATGAAGTCGATGGACAAGCTCGTGATTGAACCCGGGAATACCGTCACGCTCCAGCCTGGTGGTATGCACATCATGTTGATGAAACCGGCTGAAGATGTCATGGCCGCCGGCATGGTGCCGATCAAGCTGGAGTTTAAGGACGGTGAAATTATTGAGTTTAATGTATCGATCAGAACACTAAACTAGAATACGACGCTGGGGTGCGTTATCAGTGAAAGTGTATTGGATAGCCTTGCTGATATTGTTTTCAGCGGTGCAGACAGCCAAAGCTGCGGGTATAGATTCGGGTGAGGCTGCCTACGAACGCTGTGCTTTGTGCCATGGATTGTTCGGTAACACACCACGTGCAAAATTCCCTAAGCTCGCCGGGCAGAACCCGACGTATCTCGATCAGCAAATCAGAGATTTTCTCAGTGGCCGACGCCATAACGATGGTGGCCAAATGAGTTCCATCGTCACCGAGATCACTGAAGAAGAAATTACAGTCGTCGTCGAGTGGTTTGCTTCACAGGATGATCCTGAGCCTGTCGGGGCGGGTAGTGACATGGGTAAAGAGCTGTTTGTCGGGTCGGGTTGCGAGTCATGTCATGTCGAACAGCGAAGTGACACTGAAGTGGTCCCATTATTAAGCGCTCAGCACACCGACTATTTGATTAAACAGATGCGCGACTTGCGTGATGGAACAAGGTCGGGTGGCGAGACCGGTGTGATGCGTCAGCAGCTTAGTCGCTTAAATGATAACGATATTGTCGCTATTGCCGAATATTTAGCCGCAAGGGAACGACGCTGATGACCACCGAATCTTCTGCCATATTTCTGTCTGAAAACGTTTTTGAGCTGAATCGTGGCTCAGTGTTTCTATCTTCGTTGGGGCTGGATGAAAGAGAAAGCATTATTACGGAGTCGTCCCGCGTGCGGGTGAAAAAGGGTCAAAGTGTTTTTCATCAGGGAGAGACACATCATGGTATATGGATTATAGAAAGTGGTCGGGTAAGAACCTACTATGCCGGACCCAGCGGTAAAGAGATTACACTGGCCTATTGGAGTGCCGGTCATTTCGTTGGCGGGCCGGAAGTGTTCGGGCAGGGCAGACATGTATGGTCTGCCAATACCGTCGATGATTGTGAATTGCTGTTTATCGGTGGTGATGTACTGCGAGGCCTGGTGCTTAAACATCCGGCACTTGCCGTCGCACTTATTGAAGGGCTTGTCAGTAAAGGGAAGGCCTATTCAGCGTTGATCCAGATGCTGGGTACGCGGTCAGTGTCCGAACGGCTGCAACAACTCCTGTTAATACTGGTTGATAATCACAGCACGCAATGCGACAGCGGGCTTGTGATCGCACGAACCATGACCA
>JAHDHK010000103.1 GCA_020631335.1 Chromatiales bacterium | reverse complement strand
ATTACCCGCCAACGCACGCGGGCAACACGGTCAGCTACAGTGCGTTTTGAGGGGTGGCAAAGATCTTTTTCCAGTTGGATTCACCTTTTCGTATGACTTCCTCTGTTTTGGCAAGAAAAAGTTTATTGTGTGCTTTGGGACTGCTGTTCAGGTAGAGCTGCCCGTCAACTATTGCCCACAAATCCGCTTTGGTGGGTACCTTTTTACCCTTGCTGGCACCCGCTGCACACCAGCCGCCATAAGCGGGCGCATACATTGCCGGGTCTTCCTGGAAGAGCTGCTGATTTTTGGCTGACGCAAACTGCCACATTACGCCCTGATATTCAGCAGTGTACTCCTGCGAGCCTTTCATCGGTGCGCCGTCGGTGTGATAAGCCACCACGTCATAGCCACCCACTGCAGTGTTGCCGTCGATAAAATGCTCATCGACAGCCAGTGCCTGCGTTGCGGGCAGCAGCATTGAAAGCGTCAATGTGGTGATTCGAGCGAATTTTTTCATGAGTTGATCCTGTTGATAAAGTGGAGCGATCCGAGCAGTCACACAGTGAACTGCAATCGGTGCAGACAGGAAATTAGGCTACCAACGTTACTGCACGGTTTTGCCAAAGTTAAGTTTCGGTTAACACGGGTGCAAAGCGCCCCGGCCAACACCCCACGGTGTCGACACATTGAGTGATCAGTATTCACGACTGATCACAACAACAGAAAAACCAGATAACCACCCGGAGCGCCGGACTGGAACATCGCCTGTGAACGTCAGCAGTGCCGGCACAGTGCTTCACCTTCCCGTTTGACCGGCACCACTTGTGCGAGTGAATTCGAATCTACATCAGACCCCGCCACGTAGTGGATCAGATAGTGTCGCTTAACTTATGGGAGAGCGTGATTTCAGGTATAGTTTCTAAAGTTGCCAGCGCCCTCAAGGCCCTGTTTCTGATGGCTTCTCTCTATTTTCCCTACCAATCAAACCGGGCCTTTTTCTACCCCGGCAATGAAGGACCTTCATGTCTGTTGAAGCAGTAGACCCGGATCCGCAAACGGCAGCCAGACGCAGCGGCATACGGACCGTTAAGCGTGTACTTCCGTACCTGTGGCCGGTAGATAATAATGATATCAAAGTCCGCGTGGTGCTCGCCCTGGCCGCATTGATACTGGCCAGAGTCATCAGTGTAGTGACGCCGTTTTTCTACAAGGGCGCTGTCGACGCGATGGCGCCGGGCGCACAAGACACAAACGCGACGGTGTTTCTTATTGCAGGGGCTGTCGGACTCACCATCGCGTACGGTGTGGCGCGCCTGATGACCGTCGGTTTTAATCAACTGCGCGATGTCCTGTTTGCAAGAGTCGGCCAGAGGGCACTGCGCCAACTGGCGCTGGAGACGTTCCGGCATATGCATGCGCTGTCGTTGCGCTATCACCTGACACGCAAAACCGGCGGCCTCAGCCGTATTATCGAGCGTGGCGTGAAGGGCGTTGATTTTCTTTTACGTTTTATGCTGTTTTCGATCGGGCCACTGGTGCTCGAGCTACTCATGATTGCGGCGATCATGTTTTTTGTATTCGATGTCTGGTACCTCGCCGTTATTGTGGTGACCATCGCGATTTATATCTGGTTCACGTTTAAGGTCACCGAATGGCGGGTACAAGTCAGAAAACAAATGAATGACAAGGACACTGACGCCAACCAGAAAGCAATCGACAGTCTGCTGAATTATGAAACCGTTAAATATTTCAACGCTGAAGAGCGTGAGGCCAACCGCTACGATGAGTCCATGCGCGGTTATGAGAAAGCGGCACTGACCACTTCCTATTCGCTTGCATTTTTGAATTTCGGCCAGTCACTTCTCATTACGACCGGCCTCGTTATTGTGATGGTCATGGCGGCTATCGGCGTCAATAACGGCGATCTGACTGTCGGTGATTTTGTGATGGTCAACGCCTACATGATCCAGATCACCATGCCTTTGAATTTTCTCGGTACGGTTTATCGGGAAATACGACAGTCACTGATTGATATGGGGGAAATGTTTGATCTGCTGCAGTTCCAGCGGGAGGTAGAAGATAAACCGGACGCAACCACCCTGAAGATAGAAGGCGGCGAACTCAGATTCAGTAATATTTGCTTCGGCTACAACGATGATCGCACCATTCTCAAAGGGCTGGATTTCACCGTACAACCGGGCCAGACGGTCGCCGTCGTCGGGCCATCGGGTTCCGGCAAATCCACCATCGGCCGTCTGATGTTCCGTTTTTACGATGTCACTGACGGCGCGCTGATTATTGATGGTCAGGACGTGCGCGATGTCACTCAGCAAAGCCTGCATCAAAGCATTGGTATTGTCCCGCAGGACACCGTTTTATTTAACGACACCATTGGCTATAACATCGCCTATGGTCGCCCCGAGGCGACTAACGATGAATTAATCGATGCAGCAAAAGCGGCAAAGATACACGACTTTATTATCAGCCTGCCGGACGGGTACGACACCGCAGTCGGCGAGCGGGGGTTGAAGTTGTCGGGGGGTGAAAAGCAGCGGGTGGGCATTGCCAGAACCCTGCTGAAGAATCCCCCGGTTCTGTTGCTGGACGAAGCGACATCAGCGCTCGACACCGACACCGAGCGCGACATTCAGGAAAGCCTGCGGCAAATGAGTGAAGGGCGCACCGTTATTACCATTGCACACAGGCTGTCTACCGTGGTGGATGCCGACATGATTGTGGTTCTGGATCAGGGCAGCATTATTGAACGGGGCACACACGACGAACTACTGGCCAGCGACGGTCGCTATGCACAAATGTGGCATCGACAGGCGGCTGACGAAGATGATGCGGTTGCCTGACCTCCTGCGGTTACCTCACCGCGTGCGGGTGTTACAAAAGCCATGGCTATGTGTTCTTCATAGCCGTGTGTTCTTTGAGAAAACTCAACGCCCCGGCAAGGCAGACAGACTGCAATTATTATCTTTTACGCCAGGGCTTCTGGTAAGCGATCAAGCATGGCCGTAACGCTTAGCCGCCACGGGCAAAGATAGCCCAGGCTATGCTTCGGTTAATACATGAACGGCCCTGTCCGCAATCATACTGGCGGTTTTTTTTGCGTATGCGGCCATATGCGCTGACTGTGCATGCGCTCGCAGGTCTTCGATGGTTTCCCACTTTTCCACAACGACAAAGGTATCTGTCCCCATCTCGGTCTGAATCGGACCGGCGTCGGGAAAATCAACAACAGGCTGATATTCAACACAACCCTTTTCAGCGTGCACAACGGGCATGTTATCGTGAAAAGCGGCTAGTACTTCGGGTCGCTTACCCGGCAGAGTGGTTATTCTGGCGATGACATGAATCATCATTTTACCCCTGAGTAATAAGGTGCGGGTATGGTGGGAGACACCATAGTCGCAGACACCTTACCGCACAGGGACATTGACCGGCAACAGCTATGCTGGATCAACATAATGAACCGATTCAGATGAGCGGATGCTGGTTGAGGATGCAGGGCCTGATACCAATGACCGGGGGACGGCCACACCAGCAACCCCGGGGTAGAACCCGCAGACAAACCGGATGATACGATTTGTCTGCGGTGACTTTTTGCCAGACTAGAAATTAACGGTTATAGCGCCACCGTTTTCAGTGACCTTAGTCAGATCGGTTCCCTCTCCGATAGTAACCACGATCCCGCCGTTCTCAAACGTAAAGTCTGTTCCCAACCCATCGACAAACGCTTTGGCCGCAGAGATCGAGGTACCCGGCTGTATGACTTCAACCATCGCCTTGAAATTTTCGTCGGTAGATTCAGCAAGCTCAGCCGATGTGACTTTTTGATCAAATGCGAAATAGTATCGATCGAACGTAGTATTGTCATAGAGCGTAATCTGCAGCTTCTCCAGACTGGCCACGAGCTTCATCGTCACGCTGTTAGCAGTGAAATCGACATCGTAAACATTGAACGCGAAGCCGGGTAATTCAACCTGATCGGTGATCTCGACCGGCCCTTTTGCATCTACCGTGGCAGGAGCACCACCGGTGGCTTGAGCATTCTGGAAAAAATTTACCGCCTGGCTGACAGTAGTCATAGAATCAGCAGCCACCGGTCCGGCAGTCATTGCAATTGCAGCCGCAGCAAATGCTGCGACTCGAAAGGTATGTTGTAGTTTCTTCAAAATTTTATCTCCAGGGATATAAGGAAAATCTGCTGTTGAAAACGTATATCGTTAATGATGTTTCAACAGTTATTCACGGCACCACTGAACGCAGTGGCTACTTACCGTGGTAAGCCTGACTGACAGCAAAGCTGTCTTCGAACCAGTGCCACAGTACTACCTGCCCGTCTCGAACCTTTGCACGCAGCGCAAAAGTGAAATCGCCAATTTCTTTACCTGAATGAGGGGTAATTCCGTTCATCACACCAAATACAGCGACTGTGTCACCGGACGCGAATGCATCAGTGTTTTCCCACTTAGTGGTCTTCAGGTTGGCACCAAACACTTTAAGAAACTCAAAGATGGCGTCTTTACCTTTGGTTTCACCGATCCACGGCAGGGTCTTGTCACCTTCGTTGTGCCAGACCATGTCATCTGCCATCAGGCTGGACATTTTTTCCATGTCGCCACTACCCATGGCGCCCATGAATCCCATAACAGTATCGAAAGAGGCTTTGCTTGTTGCATCCATTTCCTGTGCTCCAAGTTGACTTGAGAGGATTAGCGCGAGTGATGCGCCAAGTGAAGTTTGTAGTAATTTTCTGCGGTTCATCTCGAACACTCCTGTTCGACCACTGACTGGCCGGTACTATTGAGGTGGAACGAATACCATCGGGTTACAACGGTAGTTTCACCGGCTAATGGTATCGACCAAACACCGTGCGGATAACTGCATCAAATCGGATAACACTATTACGCCAGTGTGAACAGTGATCTCGAGGGGTGAGTGCTGTCGATGTTCCGCACACAGCAAAGGCGCACCCGCTGCCGGGTGATCGGCACAGACCAAAATCCGGGAGGCTATCGAGTGCAGCAATGACGCTAAGCCGCCTGCACTGAGAAAAACATCCTAGGTTGATTTAACATCTTTCTACAATTTAGCGGATCGGCCTTTATGTTTTCTCACACTGAGAACCGTTTTTCAGGAGTACTGTGTACACCCCTCCAGTCGCTTTTATTTTGCGGGCTTGTAGTGGCTTTAGCTGAATGACCATGCCCGGCACACACAGGCACAGTGGCGTTTTGTTGATTTCCCTGCGGCATTGAGATCGCCGGATACCCGGAGCAGGAATCTGCAAAACCGCACAACCGCCGTCCGGACATGTCGAATGAACAACAAAGTGCCAAAATTTGATGTTTATGAACGGTATTTCACCTGCAGACGGGGCTCATCAGGCGATATACTGCTGTCCGGACAAATACACCAGAAGCCAGTGACATCTACTCCAGTAAACACCCCGCCACCCCGGAAGAAGAAGCAGAGTCCATTCATGGATCTGATCGTCAGTATTGTGCTGCCTTCTGTCATTTTGATGAAATTCAGCGGCGAGGATCAACTCGGCCCCAGCGGGGCTCTGGTGCTGGCGCTGTCATTCCCCATTGCCTGGGGACTGTACGACCTGTTTAAAAACGGGGTAAAAAATTATGTGGCTATTCTGGGGGTGGTTAGCGTCCTGCTCACCGGCAGTATCGGCCTGCTGAAACTCGACGCGCAATGGCTGGCAGTGAAAGAAGCTGCCATACCCCTTTGCATCGGCATTGGTGTACTGGTGGCCAATCGGCTTCCCGCTGATCCGCAAACTGATCTATAACCCGGGTATCATGCAGGTAGATAGAATCGATAAGGCGCTTGAAGCACGCGGCAATCAACAACAGTTTCGCAAACAGCTTGACCGCGCCAATCTGTTCTTCGCGGGGACGTTTTTTTTCTCTGCCGTTGCAAACTATGTACTGGCTAAACTGATTGTTAAAAGTGACAGCGGCACCGAGGCTTTTAACAATGAACTCGGTCGCATGACGCTGCTGTCCTATCCGGTGATAGCCGTTCCTTCAATAATCATGATGCTGGCGATTTTTTATTATATCTGGCGCACGATACGAAAGCTCACCGACCTAACACTTGAAGAAGTGATCGTCGGAGGCGAAGAGACCGATGAAAAATAACCAAAGAATCTGCGGTTAGCAGAGTATTGAAAAACATGATGTGCGACGGTCTGACAAGGCCATTGACCGCTGCACAAGGGCAACCGAAAAAACGCAGTTTATGAGGTACAAATGAGCATTTTGACAAGGCTGGCGTTCCTGGGTGAATTTAAGACCTCAGACCCAACGCCATAACTGGCTCAATAGTTTTTCAACGGCCTGTCAGTGCCGCACCTTCACTATAAAAAACCGGGCACGACCGGCGGTGGCACCGGCTGTTTTTCAATCATTGCTATCCTGCATCACGCAATAGTACAGCGGGCTTCAACTGCAAACGCTGCCGCACATAACGTGCGCCCAGCCCGAGCGCCACCATAGCCACTGTGCCGGCAGTAACAATGGCTACCCACCACAAATCAGCCGATGGCAGTTTCATGCGCCACTCGAGCAGTGGCAGCGCTATGGCCGCCCCCAGCAGCACAGCAAAAACGACAGTGACCACGCCCAGCAATACAAACTCAAGCCGCAGGCTTTGCTGTATCAGTGACAATCGCGCGCCCAGTGTATTGAGAACGGTCGCCTCGAATATCTGCCGGCTGCGACCCGCCGCGATCACACTGACCAGCACCAGCAGACTTGCCAGTAAACTGACTGCCGCGACAACAATCAATCCACTGGTGGCCTGACCAAGCAGTTCACGTGCGCTTGCGAGTAATCGCTCTGTCCGAACGGTGACAACATTCGATGCAACCCCGGCAATGTTTTTCTGCGCGACTACCGCAGCAGCATTCGACATGTAAGCAGTGCCGACGTGGCGATGGATCAAACCTTCGAGCAGTCCGTCGGCAACGATACCTTCAAACCAGAAACGACTCTGCACTCCTTTTTGAGTGTGTATCGCCCGTACTTCCAGACTCAATGATTTACCGGCAATCTGATATTGCAGAGAATCACCGACGCTGACCCCCAGCCTCGCGGCCTCGCGGTCTTCAAGAGACATCACCGCGTCGGTGCCCTGCGGCCACCACTGTCCTTCAATCAGCGTTAGACCGTCGATATTGCCACCGCGATAACTCAACTTATGTTCGTTGTTGATTGCCCTGCGCAATGCGTTGTCTGCGCTATCGAGAAGTTCGCTTACATTTTTACCATCGATTGCGGTAATTCGTGCTCGAACCAGAGGCGATGTTTCTACTTTGGCGTCTTCCGCACTGGCAAGCGTAGCAGCAACCACATCGTCGACTCGAGCCAGTTCAATGTCATACAACACCAGCGCCGGTGCGGACTGTGGAATTGTGGCATAGACCGTACGCAACAGAGAAATCACCACCAGCGTGCAGGCGACAAGCACAGTCAGCGCAGAGCCCAGTGATAACATAGCGCTACGCAAAGGAGAACCCGGACGATGCAGATTGGCAAGCGCCAGTCTTAGCGCAAAGCCGACTCTGGCTTCTGTTTTTTTATCGATCAGTTTGGCGACCTTGCGAATCACTAACAACAACAGTTCAAGTGCCATTAGCAGCAATAGCACAACAACCACAAACCCGACTGCAAACACAGGGTCCGGCAGACTGACGCCGATACATACAATCAATAGCACCACAACCATTGCAGTAGCGGTAGCGAAACTTTTTGAAAGTCTGCCGCTTGTGGTGGTGCCGGCACGAAACAAACTGGCCGGGCTCACCATCAGCGCACGCCCTATCGCAGGCAATGCAAAAGCAAACGCGGTAAGCGTGCCGAAGACAAACGCTATCGTTAACGGCATCAGCAGCACAGGCAGTGCAGTGCCCATGTGTAACTCACCCGCGACAACTACTCCCCCGGCCCACGCCAGCACACAGCCCAACAGACAACCTGCCAGACTCGCCAGACCGCTCAGCATAGCTATTTGCAACAGATAAACCGTCGCGAGCCGTCGGCTACGCAAGCCCAGTGAACGCAGTGTAGCGATGGTTTTTAACTTCGACTGCAGATGCGTGTGCACGCTGCTAAAGACGCCGAGCCCGCCGATAAATAGAGTACTGAAAGCTATAATCATCAGACCGGATGCTATTTGCGCAAGCCGTTCGGCAATCCTTTCACTGCGATCTTCGAAAGTACGAACCTCAACGCCCTGATCGTTAAAGCGCTGATAGAATTGCGTGCGCCAGTCGTCGGCAGTCACCCGGGTGGCTACCTTATAGTCGTAGTCGATTCGGGATGCAGGTCCGGTTAGCCCGGCGGCTTCAATCGCCGCATCAGCCACCAGCACCGGCGCACCGCGCCAGTCAGCCGCAATGTTGCGATCGGGCTGTGAAACCACCAGTGCGCGCACTGTCATTAATAGCTCACCGATGTATACGGTATCACCGACGGCAATGTTATGGCGCCCGGACAACGATTCATCGATGGCCAGCCCCCAGACTCCGTCTACAAGCCCGGTAGCTTCAGACAATGCCATAGCCGGCTGCAATTCCAGCTCGCCATACAATGGATAATTGCCATCCATGCTTTGCAGCTCTACCCGGACAAAGTCTCCTTCCATGCTGCCGAGCATAGTGTAGAGTTCTCTGACCAGGGTCACTGTACCGTTTGCCCGCATCCAGCTCAGTATGTCATCGGGTAATGGCGTATTCGAGTCTACTTGAACATCCCCCCCCAGAAGGGCGCGGGTGTCGGACAACAGCCCGGTATTCACGATACGGTATAAACCACCGGTTGCAGCCACCAATGCCACTCCGAGCATCAGACAGGCACAGAAAATCCATAGAGACCGGCCGCTGCCGCGCAAATCCTGCCATGCGAGTTTTATTAGAAAAGGCATTGCATCAATCCTGTTGCAATTGCCCGTGATGCAGACGGAGCGTGCGATCACATAACGCTGCAATGCTGCGATCATGGGTCACCAGCACCAGAGTTGATCCGGTTTCACGGTTAAGCTGAAACAATAACTCTGCAATGGCGGATCCTGTTTCCGAATCCAGATTACCAGTCGGTTCGTCCGCCAGCAGTACCGCAGGCTGATGAACCATTGCACGGGCAATGGCCACCCTTTGCTGCTCGCCCCCGGACAACTGGGACGGATAATGATCACTGCGGGCTTCCAGCCCGACCCGTTGCAGAATTTCCCGAGCCGCAGCCCGTGCCCCGGGCACACCGGCGATATCCAGCGGAAGCGCCACGTTACCCAGCGCTGTCAGACTGGGTATGAGATGAAACGACTGAAAAATAATACCCAGATGATCGCGCCGCAAGTCTGCCAACGCATCCGCATCAAGTGCAGACAGGTCGAATCCGTTGACATGTACAGAACCTTTACCCGGTGATTCAAGCCCTGCAAGCAACAGTAGCAAAGTCGTTTTACCTGAGCCTGATGGACCGGTCACTGCCACTGATTCGCCTGAACCAACTGTAGCGTTCGCACCGCTCAGTACATCCAAATGTCCATTGGACAAAGGATAAGACAAATGCAGGTTACGCAATTCAATAGCAACTGAATCTGATTTCATCACAACATAATGTGTGAAATAAAAAACGACCGCAAGTGATACTCCTGCTGCCCGAAGCCCTGAAAATTGATTCGGTTGCGCTACGTTACACAACGACCGTTAACGGGCCTGTTGTGTATCATCAGCTAAGAACTGCTGTTCGAATTTTGTGGCCTTTGTCGGGTGCAACTGTCACAGCAACAATACTTCTACCTTATAGCCGACCAGCTCCCGGGTCCGTCATCGGCATTTTATCCACGGCATTGTGATAAACCGGCTACTCAGGTGCGGCCTTCAGGCCAACCGGCACCCCTGCTTCAACCACATCACCGGCGTTGTGACTTTTATGTTTGTACCTGTGTGCTTCGCAGAAAGAGTCTCCGGTTAGTCTGAAAGCAGCAAGAGATCAGCCTTCAACCAAAGCAGATAGCAAACCAGTAGTGTCATTGGCCCGAAGCCCGACACAGTCAACAGGTCACCTTTCATTGTGTACAACGTCATTTCGATGAGCACTGCCATCAGTGCAGGTACACGACTGGCCAGTACGATGGTGCGCCAGCAGTCCGGCCAGGTTTCGGGCCAGCCTTTGATAGCTGGCAATGACTTAGCACTGCCGTATTTCCCCAGCGCATGTAACAGGCCGGCTGTTAACGCCAGCACCGGCTGATTCAGTAGCAACAATCCAACCCCCAGTGCCAGTGCTCCCCAACAGGACCAGAGGTCGCCTGCCCGGTTCAAACCGGGTTCAGGCGGAAAACCCCGACTCCAGGCGCGGTAATACAGCTCTCCACTCCAGAAAAAAACGATCATACTTAAGGTGAGCGCAAGCGAACTGACACTTCCGGCCAGATAATCGAATACCACGTAAAAAGATTCAGTGCTTCGCTGGCTGCCTGAAGACATGTGAGCAGCATGAAGCAACAGACCGGTCAGCAGTCCGAATGCATTGCCCAGGTTGTAAAAACCGCCAGGCCCGTGCAACCGGCCTTTCAACCCCGACACTAACTTCTCAAACGAACGACTCGACGCTGATTTTGCGACAACCGGCGCAGTTGCTGTGTTGTTCATCATAGCCTCCCTGCTATATGACTCTGGCGAATTTCCCTTTCACCATCACATGTTCGTATCTTGGTGGTGGCCCGGTGGTTCAGCTTTGTCCACCACATCTAAGCCACAATAATTAAATTAAAAACGTCTGGTTAATTTTCCTGTGTCAGCACGGCCGGTGTCATCACGATAAGAGCACAACATCAGGTTATCGCTCGCACTGGCTGCCATATCAGCAGGCTGTTGAAAAACTATTGCGCTGGTGATTGCGCTGGTGATTGCGTTGGGTATGAATTGCCCATTTTTACCCCATAAGCTGCGCTTTTTCGGTCGTTATAAGCGGCGAGGGTCTTCTCAGACTGTTGCTCATCACGTTTTTCAACACCCTGTTAAATACGGTGAGCTGTTATCGACCGTTTCGTGAAGGCAGATCAAAAACCGACCGCTTGCTTTCGCGGGTGACATCTCTTCCAGTCAAACCGATATCACACAGTTGATCGTCACTTAACCGCGACAGTGCTCTGCGTTCTGCGCTTACAGACCAGGCATGTGACAGTGCAAACCCTATTTTTTTGATCCACGCAAATCCGGTATCAGCCGAACCGCTCAGATCAATGGCTGCAGTCTGTGAGAAAATTGTGTCGGCGGTCGTGGTAGACATTTTTCTATCCCTGAGTTTCTGAAAGAACGATGGAGCAGTCGCTCCGTTGATGAGTATTATCGACCTGTGACAATTTTTTACATCACCGCCATTACCAGCACATTGTGGTAATAATCCCAGTCCAGGGTCGGCGTTGATGCTGAAACGTGACGAATCAACGGCATAGACGGACACCGAGCGGAAACAGGGGACCGACACGCTTACCGGTACCCGGGCAACGTGCGTAGCTGAATCGCAATAACAGCGGCAGCGCTCTACCAGAGTCTGATGAGCTTACTCAGACAGTGTTTGCACTTTCGACAGGACAATTTCACAAATTTCAAGCAGCAATTAAAAACTTGCGCAAATTGTCTACTGAGCCTTGGAACAGTTTCGCCCGGATCGCTAGGATAGCGAATCGGAAACATTTCCGATTTTCTATGGACAGCCCCCAACATACGAAACACTAAAAATCATGAAAAAAACAGCAAATATAAAAAGCCTGCTGGTTACCGTTGCCGCCTCTACATTCCTGTTCTCATGCGCCAAGGAACTCCCTGAACTCCCTGTTTACGCAACTCCTGCCATTGTCAATGCCAGTGCCAGTGCCAGTGCCAGTGCCACAGATACTCCGGCACTTCTCCCTCTGACTGCCGCGCCAAGCGAAACCAACGCTGCGCTGCGCTTTGTAGCGAATGACCTGGTCTCGGCACTTTCGTTCGTGTCCGGTATTTCACCGGAGCTGGTGTCGATAAAATCTGCAAACACAAACACAATATTCGACAATATGGTGACAACAGCACTGATCAGTCGTGGCTATCGTGTGGATCAACGCTACGACGGGATAAGCAACCAGCAGCTGGCCACTTCGTTTCTGCAGCGTTCACGCACTACGGATACTTATGACATCACCGGCATCATTTCGATTAACAGTGTACTGCTGAAGCGCACCTACACGGTCAACGGCAACAGCATCACACCGAATGCCTCCTATTCGATCCGTGGCGTAAACCCGCAGCTGGTCAGAGCAAGCGATCTTATCCGCGTGCTGTAAAAAGCAGATTGACACGGCCTGCCGATATGCCGGACTTAACCCGGCGCGGTAAACCGCAGCAGTAAAAAGGCTGCTGCGGTGACAGATGACAACACTGCCCGGATACAGCCTGACTTATTCACTTAAAGTGTCCGGGCACTGCGTTTTGGTTAGTCTTCCAAAGACCACTTTATTTGAAACTCTATTTCTTCCTCATCTGAGCCGCGCTCGTGCTCGATTGAGTATTCCGCCCTCACCGGTACGTAGACTCGCTCACCGGCAATTTGAATCTCGAATTTTTCGTCATTTTCAATGGCATCAGCCAGCCGCCTGAGCTTATCGACAAACTCTGCGTCGGAATAACTTTTTTCGATATCTCTTTCCTGCTTGCTCATTAAAAGCCCTCTATAGGTTCAGACAATATTTCCACGGTAGCCGGGAACACGCCTCGCGCCTCCCGGCCTTGGGTCTATGTTGGGTTGAAAACGCGAATTTCAAACCACACCGCAGTGTCGGCACCCGACGTGACTGACCTGGTGCATGCCAGTCGAGTGTTAACTGGTTCGCGAACCATACTGTTTGACTGATCCACCGACTGCGTGTCGACCGATGAGTCGGGCTAACGGTGCGGCCAGAAAGGCTTACACGCACAGCAATCTCCTCATGTGCAGTTACATTTCCGTTGGCTTGCAATTTGCGTCGAGCGGTAAACGCGTCTTGTTCCCGTGGCAAACCCAACCCGCTGTTTTCCGAGCCAGCTGTGATGACGGAAAGGTGTCGGGCACCGGCAACAAGAATCTGCTATCCAATTTGCTGCAAAGCGGGTGCCTCTTGAAATCCCTGATTACTGTATTGTCCCTGGTTTTTTTACTGGTCGGCTGCGAAGGCTCTGATCGAGTTATTCACGGTGCTAATCCAGCCGCGGGCACGAATGGTTCCGGTACGCCAGACAACTCGAATTCCGGTGACGGTAACGACACTACCGATGGTACTGACACGGATGGCTCGGACACTGGTGACAACAACGAAGACAACAGCGGCAGCGGCAGCGGCAGCGGCACAGACAATACCGACGGCGGCAACGGTGGTGATTCAGACAACGGCTCTAACGAAAACACCGACGACACGGATAACACAGACAACACCGACGATACTGACGATACCGAGGGCGAAGGTGAGGGCGAGGGTGAAAACACAACGCCGCCAGCAGCTGCTACCGGCTTGTCCGTACGTCACGAAAGCGGGCAGACTTTTCTGACCTGGGATGAGGTAGATGACACTACCCAGTACCATGTATACCGATCCAGCCAGCCTATCACTACGTCTAATCTGGCGTCAGCAGCGCAGCTTACATCCAAGTGGGGAGCCATTGATCAGGATAGCTCCATGAACAAGTATGGCACGGTCAACATGCTTCAGTATCTGGTGATCGAAGAGCGGGGCTCGCAGTTGAGTGATACTACCGGCCTGTTTGTTTATACCACTCAACCGGGAGAAGCCGGAGATGCGTATTATGCGGTCACTTCGGTGGGTGACGGTGGGGAAAATACAACGATCGTCGCTGATTCCAATACAAATGCTACCGCAGTAACCGAGTCGGTTACTGATCCAAAGCCGGTGCTGGTTTCGTCGTTTAACGATGGAAAGAGTAGAACCTACACCCATTTCATGGACTATGCAGACTGGAATCCAACACTAAACGGCTATGCATTCAGTTATTTTGTCACTCTGCCTGAGAACTTCGTAGCGACTGAGTCCTACCCTTTACAAGTCAGCCTTCATGAATTCGGCGGCAAGGCATTTCCAATAGCTGCGTCCGAATATAACTGGGAGACCATTCAGGTATTTCCAAGTGACCCCGGGCTCGATGAGAATACGATGCACACCTGGTGGTACGGCTACGCAGCCGATCACAACTACAAAACCGACGGCCTGATTCCCGACAGCGGCTCGATTCGAAACTTTACCGAAGCGCGGGTAATGCGCACCATTAAAGAAGTGATCGACGCTCCCGACATTCCGGTTGATACCGACCTCATTCACGCTGTTGGCAATTCCATGGGAGCAAGTGGCGCGCTGAGCCTCGGACTGCGATACCCGTCGATTTTCACAGGTATATACGCAAGCCAGCCGATGACGAACTATGTCAGCAGCCCGCTGTTTCAGGAAAACTTTATGCGACTGTGGGGCGAGCAGCAGGACAACCTGCCGAATATTATTTCCGGCCCGTATTCAGAATCAATCAGTAAATACAGTGCAGAAGGCACGGACGCGGTTGCCATCTGGGACTGGATGAATCACCACCAGCAAATCCCTGACCGGCGTGCAGACGATTTTGCCTATATGATTATCGATATCGGTAAAGCAGACACCACCATTGACTACCCGACACAAGGCGCTCCGTTCATTCAGGCACTGACTGAGGGTAAAGCACCCTTCACTGCGCTGCTGGCGGACGGCATAGATCATCGCTGGCGTGCATTCAGTGCAGTCAACGTTGATCAATTTGCACTGGCAGAATCCAGTCCGGTACCGTGGCACTATCCTAACTCAACAGCGTTGATCGCACTGCAAAATGCATCGGGCTCCGGTCCGGTTGTGCCTAATGTTGCCGGTGATGACACCTACAACATGACCATCGAGTGGTCAACGCAACAACACGCCTTTCACTCACCTATTGTTGAAACAGCCAATAGCTTCGCAGTGTCACTGCGATCTACCAACGGTGCTCAAACGGCTTCGGTTACCCCACGAAATACACAATCATTCAAACCGGCAGTCGGTGCGATTTGCAGCTGGAACGCAACACGCAACAGTGATGACATACAGATTGCCAGTGGACAATCTATCGCTGATGCGAATGCGCTGCTCACGGTACATGATGTACCTGTGCCTACCGGCACCGGCAGCCGCCTGAGTGTCACCTGCCCGTAACGTTCTGATCAGGGTGGTTCACGAATCACCCTGCCTCCGCTGTAAGCGGATCAATGGACTTTTGTAGTACCCACGTTCGGAAACACACGTCGACGGCCGGGTCAACGTGAAAAGGTGTCTGATGCTTCGTACCACAGAACAAACGAACAACGGGCACCATCTGTTGTTTCAATATCTGTCCAACGCTGATCGAAGCAACGCTGCCATCCACCTGAAGCCCCGATACCATCTCTGATGCATCCGGTCAGGTAATCGACAGACGGATACGTATGATTATCGATCAAAGGTGTGTCCCGAAAGATCGGACGCGCGTGCCGGGCCGGCCGGTTCAGGCTTGTGCTATGCAGATCACTTCGATAACCGACACAGGCAATCCGCCGACACTTTAATCCCGTATCCTCTGTAACTGAGCAACAACCTGACAGGCTCACCTGCCTGTGTGCCGGCGTGGCCGAACCGCTGAACAATTCAGGCAGATTGCAGTCGAAGTGTGAAAATACCGTGCAAAACCCGCAGGTCAGGTTTAGTTGACGGGAAAGTGCAATATATTACCGATACAGAATTATGTGACCCCCGGCATTCAAAAGGAGAGCAATAATGGCCACTGTTTCATCCACCCGCCGTGCATTTCTGGCAGCAACTGGTGCTCTGATCGCGACAGGTGCGACGACTGCAAGTCTTCCCGCGCTGGCACAGGACCTTGCCCCCACCCGATCAATGCGCGGCGGTGCAAACAACTACCTTCCCGATGCACCGATCGTTGAGCGTATTGGCAATGGTGGCTTCTGGATGACAGGTACAGTGCGCAGGGCCGGCGACGGGGCTCCACTGGCCGGGCAGCGCATACAGATCTGGGCGCATACCACCGAGGGCCACGAGCGCGACTGGCACAGCCACGGTGCAACGCTGAGTGATGAAAACGGTGAATTCAAACTTGAGATGCCTCAGATCGTACCGGCTTTCGGGCAGGCACACGGGCACCTGGCCTACGACAGCGAAGATTTCGAAACCGTTTTTCTGCGACCGGTTATGTCCAGTTCAAAAGATAAAACACTTAGCGCACACTTTGTACTGCAACCGGTATAACACCGCTTCAACAGCACACCAGCATTGCAACAGTTACGCGCGATAGCGATATGGACAGCGCTGGTTATTGCGCTGGCAGTGCCGATCTATCTTGCTGCACACAGCCCGCTGCTTGCCTGGCGTGAACCGGTTTACATTGTCGCAGGGTTTGCGGGTATAGCCGCACTGGCACTACTGTTACTGCAGCCTTTACTGGCAATCGCAGCACTTCCGGGAACAACGATAACAGGAAGCAGGCAGTTACACCGACTGACGGGTATAGCGTTATTGATTGCTGTGGTCATTCATATAGCAGGCTTATGGATAACAAGCCCCTATGACGTTATTGACGCGTTGCTGTTTTCATCACCGACACCGTTTTCAGTATGGGGTGTTATTGCCATGTGGGCATTGTTCGCATCTGCGATGATGGTGATATGGCGTCGTCGAATATCGATTACTCCGCGTCACTGGCGGCTGTTGCACAAAATACTCGCGCTCACGATAGCGGCCGGAACAGTCACCCATGCATTACTGATTGAAGGCACAATGGAATCAACATCCAAAGCAGTGTTGTGTGTCTGCGTTATCGGTGCCACTGTATTCGCACTGGCTAAAACAACGTTTCGCACATCAAAGTAACTACTTACAGTTAAGCCGATCAGCTGATAATCGATCGCTGAATTCATCACGCAGTAGCATTGAAAACAGCATCTAATCACCGCAAACACCTGCCCGGCGGTAGCAGAATCCGGACGTCCCATTCATCCCGGCAATCGACAGCAGGCTGGCGATGCAAAATATCCCGGCAGTGAAATCTACCCCGAACCCTATGTAAAACAGCGGCATAGCGCATTGTTCTTTCAGACTGACATGCGCAAATGCGACACACCCCATTCCTGAGATACGTCTTCTACGTGTTACACTTTCACCGACGATTCGCGTCCCCGGGTCGCAGGCTGTACCCGCCCTACCCGTTTTCCTACTGTGAGGAGACCACAGAACTATGAAATTCCCAAAAATAATTCTGGCCGCAGGTGTGAGTGCCGCCATTTCCCTTTCCGCCACGGCAAAAGCTGCTGATGTTGTCATCGGCGTGCCGAACTGGCCTTCGGTTCTGGCCACTGCGCATGTATTGAAAGTAGCTATGGAAGAAAATCTGGGGCTCGAGGTTGAGTTGCAGAACGGCACTAACCCGGTCGTTTTCGAGGCGATGGATTCAGGCGCTATGCATGTACACCCTGAAGTATTGCTTCCTAACCAACCTGAAT
>JAHDHK010000102.1:13183-17702 GCA_020631335.1 Chromatiales bacterium | reverse complement strand
GGTCGCGCAAAAATAGCATCTTATTCATAGCGTTTGATCGTTACACTACACTAGTATTGTCAAATACTAATGGCGAATCGGAAGCCTGCCTGATGACCCGTCGACCATAGCAAAAAAGGATTTCACCAGCCTTAATCTGGTATTTGTCGTATGGGGGATCGACATAAAATAGCGTTTCTGAAGTTTTCACCTTCATCGACTCATGCACATGATTCTATGGTCAGGCAGTAATGACTTAGAACTTTACCTCGTTTATGCATGCGTCTGCTGGAACTGCTCTGTCCCCCGAGTTGACCCTAAGCCAGTAGTTGAATAACAGGCTGTCAGTTTCAGCCAATGACAGGGATACGTCGAATTCAATCGGAGAGTTTGCGCACGATGTTAGACATTAGCGGCCGAAAATTGGCTTTTGTTCATGGCTGTGTCAATTGCATCTGTCAGCGTTCTGACTTGCTGGGTCGAAAGGTCTGCAGAGAGCTTGTTAGAAATAAATTTAAGCATTTTTCCGGCAACTATATCCCATCCGAAATTTGCTCTGGCCTTGATGTAGCCATTGATGCCCAGGTACTTTGCGTATTCACCATCTGAAATTATTGAAAGATAAGCATCGCTCAAGGCTTCGATATCACCGATATTACATATTATGCCGGTGTTTCCGTCGTCAATGATTTCCGGTATAGCACCGGCGTTTGAGCCGACACATGCTGTCGAATGATACATCGCTTCGCAATGTGGTATTCCGAATGGCTCAAAACGGGATGGCATAGTGAAGACGGCGGCTGACTGGTAGAGTTGTCTGATCTTTTCGCGCCCGGCTTTTGTATTTCGATTCACAACACCATGGACGGTGACATTGTCTGATCTGATGCCCGGGTTGCAACCAACTATATGCAGTTGCGCAGCAGGTTCTCTTTTGCGGACTAGCTTGAATGCCCTGAGGACGTCGTGTCCTCCTTTTTGCTCAAAATCCTGCCCGATAAAAAGTATGTTTTTTGAACGATACTTCTCATCACCGGGGTTAGAGTTAATATGGCTCTTATCAATGTTTAGCCCACATCCAACAGTAAGAATTTTTTCTTCAGGAATGCCATAGTGCTGCACCATGGCATTTTTCAAACGCTCACTAAATGTGAATATGCCATGATTCTGCAGAAGCGATTCTTTCTCAAGTTCTATAAAGCGGTTCTGCACTTTCGGTGTTGCGAAGTAATTAAGTGATCGCCGGGCGATCAATTTGGAGAGGATAGAAATATTATCGTGGTAACTGAACACCGGTATCCGTGACGATCCATGACAGCTGAAATGCCCGCCGATCTGCAAAATAAAATCCAGATTGCGCTGTGAAGTTTTTATAGCCTCGTTGGCGATGGCACTGCGGTTGCGGTAAGACGACTCTGCCAGTCTAAGATCCTGTTTCCAACGTGGAGGGGATACATTGAAAGACTGAATTACACTGTGATACCGGCGTACGCCACGCACTTCAACATCAACAGCATGAATGCTTTGTCTGGTTTGCTTTTCCAGTGCGCTTAACAGACCATTGTAAGTTCCGGCGAAAGCATTTTGGTCTCTCGCCATTCCGTTTGCGATAAACATGAGTTTCAAATGACTGTTGCGCACTGCTTTCTTCCTCTACAAACGGGAAAATAATCCCGACAAGATGAAGGAAATATTCAGAATTAAATGGGAAATATTTCCCATTTAAAAGATTCGCGAAATTTTAGTGTAAGGAAACTGTGCGTTATTTCGCCAAATTCCCGCAATCGTTAGCAGCCGGGTAAGCAGGTTTCGCTGCTTATCTGTGCAAACAACTAACTGGCGCACAGCACCAGAGACGGGCTACGGAATTTTTTTACTGACTGCCTCTGATGGTAATTCTGCTTTGCGCTGTGGGCAAACGCATTTGATTGGCGGGCTGACTAAGCCTTCACTGTTATACATTGACTGTTTCTATTTTTCGATGACGCCGCCGCGGGTAAGCGCAGACCCACCAGTGAGTATCCGCACAGCTGATCAGGGGTTCCTGTCGCTCAACTATTCGTTTGTGTTGCCGAAATCTGTGAGGGGATCTCAGTTGTAGCATTCCCTTTCAGTCACATAGCGTTCTGCCACTGATACGTGAACAAGTCAGCGCGCTGAACACCGCTGCATCGCAAATACACAGACCTTTAACAACCGACTGCCGGCACGCCATATGAAAATCAGCGTCGGTTATTATCCCGCACGAAGGCAGCATACAAAGGCTGCAGCTGTTCATCCGGCATGGAGGCTACCGAACTGCAGTGGAGGTTGGTTGATGATGGTCGTCGGTGTTTTCTCCCAAACTAAATTTCCCCGGTGATGCAAATGCTGCATGGCGTAAAGCGAAAAATGACTGGCCGGCTGTGTATCGTATATCTGCTGGCTGTGGTGTTACACGGTTGTGGAGGGGGTATTGCCGGTACAGGTAGCGGTGATTCGAATCCGTCGCCCAACGCGGGACGAACTGATCCAGTGCCTTCTGCTCAAGAGACGACCGACGAACATGGTGAAAACCTGGGAACGACCTCCTTTTTGCCACGACTGAACTACTTTCCCGATATCTTTGCACTGACGACACAGATCTTTCAGCTAAAACCCGTAAAACATAGCCTTGAAAGGCAGACGATTAACAATACTGGTGATCATCATACAATGGGTCTGGCCATTCAAATGGATGCCTATCAGTACACGACTGCTCAGATATATAACGATTTAGCGAGACTCGAAGCAGGCTTTCCACAGGCGCTTGGTGTATGCATCGATTCGGGCAGCTGTGAGCAATTGCCCGTCGTATATCAAGAGTTCGATGTTTCTTCGCAACAAGTCATCTCTTACAGCGACATTCTGCTCGAACCGGGTTTGCCCGGGTATTTCGACTGGCAATTCTCATATACCCGTGAGAACGGAGATACCATTGTTTTACAGTGGGATATCTCTCGAGAGCTGGTATCGCTCTATGCTGACACGGCGGCACTGACCATTAATTCTCTTACACAGCATTCGTCTGCAGAGGCGACGATGCGTCGAATAACTTTCCGTCAGGAGACCAAAGTCGATAATACACTGATCCATGTCGCTATCAGTCAGTCAGACGATCAAACTACAGACTTTGAAGTCGATCGGGTGGATGCTTATATCAAGAGTACGATAGATAGCAATGGAACGCATATTCTCTACGCGCTGAACACACAGGAAAATCTGGTTGAAAGAGAAGCGGTAGTGTCGGTGGACGATTCTTTTTACTACGAACGTTGTGAAGGCGTGAATTGCGATTGGGATATCGCCCAGCCTGCATCTGCCCCTACATTTCATGGTACGTCGGATCCGCTGGGCAATTTTGACCTGACGGTAACATCTGCACTGCAGATACCAGAGTCAGTGCAAAACAGTCGATTTGTCGTGGCATCGACTGGTGAAGGGGCGGAGCCACACAGTAGCGACCTGATGTGCGGCGGCCGTTTTGTGTCAGGCAGTCAGCGGGCATTCTGTTGGACGCCGCAGCCGCTGGCGGGTATCGACTATTCCTTTTACGAAGAACAGCGTGACGGGACGATTACGCGCTTTCTTCCGCTCGCTGAAGCACCGTAGTGCAGTCGTCAATCTGTTAACACGTAAGCATGCCATGTTAGCTCTACCGGCTTGTGCTACGCGCTCACCATCGTGTTGCCGTTGTTGTGCGGGTTCTGCGGAAAGTCAGCTCTGGATGCAGCAATCAGTGATGCCGGAAAGCCTGTCGTGGAAGACATGCCCCGAATGACAAAGACGGGCGATCTACCCCCGGCCGATAAACGGCATTGCAGTTGCCATGATGGTCATAAACTGCACGTTAACATCCAGCGGTAGCCCGGCCATCTGAAGTACAGCAGTCGCGACGTTGTCCACATCCATCACCGGTTCAATTTCTACAGAGCCGTTTGCCTGAGGCACGCCGGTGCGCATACGTTGTGTCATTTCCGATGCTGCATTGCCAATGTCTATCTGTCCGCAGGCTATGTTATACGGTCTGCCGTCGAGTGAAATGGATCGGGTCAGACCGGTAATCGCGTGTTTGCTGCTGGTGTAGGGCGCGGAACCCGGGCGCGGAACGTGTGCGGAGATTGATCCATTGTTGATAATACGGCCACCCTGCGGGTCTTGTTCGCGCATCAGATTAAACGCACCGCGTGCAATCATAAACGCACCGGTCAGATTCACATCAATGACTTTCTTCCAGTCTGCAACGCTGATGTCCCCGATGGGGGCGGCCGCGACGTTGTTGCCGGCGTTGTTAAAAACCACATCAAGCCGACCATAGGTACGGCGTATATTTTCAAACACAGTATCGACGCTGTGCTCATCGGTCAGGTCTGCCTGACAGACCAGTACATCATCGGCTGCCCTGCCTTCTGCGAGTGCATCAAGAAGTGACTCGCGCCTTGCCGTCACTGCAACTTTATAACCTGCTTCAATAAAGGCGGTTGCCGTTTGCCTGCCGATACCTGACGATGCGCCGGTCACC
>JAHDHK010000102.1:8541-13173 GCA_020631335.1 Chromatiales bacterium | reverse complement strand
AGCGCCACCTTGCGATTGCTCATTGTATTCTCCGTGTGGCTATAGTTCGTCACTGCCCAGCAGCGTGATACCGGCTGACTTCATCGCATCAGTTGCCTGCTGCGCGGTGCCATCCATGTCGATAGCCCGGCAGGCATCGGTAACCACCACCGTTTCAAACTGCTCTTTTACCGAGTCTTCGGCAGAGTAGAAAACACAGAAGTCAAAGGCAAGACCGGTGCAGATGATCCGTTTGATATTGCGCTCACGCAGATACCCGCCAAGACCGGTACCCGTACTGCGGTCATTTTCAAAAAAAGCCGAATAGGAATCGATTGCCGGATTCATCCCTTTACGAATAATAAGAGATGCCGGGTAGGTGATCAGGTCTTTATGAAACTCTGCACCGTGGGTGCCCTGTATGCAGTGGTCCGGCCACAGGGTTTGTTCGCCGTAGGGCATTGTGACGACTGAAAAAGGCGACTGGCCTTCATGGTTGCTGGTAAATGAGCTGTGATCGATCGGGTGCCAGTCCTGCGTGATCACAATATTTTTGAATTTACCGATCAGCCTGTTGATGACCGGCAAAACGCTGTCGCCGTCCTCGACGGCCAGTGCCCCGCCCGGGCAGAAGTCGTTTTGTACATCAATAATGAGCAATAGGTCGGTATCGGAGATCGTCATGCCTGCATCCTGTGTTGTCCCGGCGCTGGCTGCTCTGTGCGGCCGAACGCATAACTAAATGCTACCAGACTATGCCGTCGTGCAGTGGTTACACCGCGAGGCAGCCGCTGCCGGCTCGCGGACTTTTTTCTTGTGCAAGCCGCTGTCAGAGTCGATATCATTCCGGCCCATGCGACATCCTCAGATCTCATTCGATCAGCTTTTTCTTGACCACTCTTCCGGGGCCGCGGAGTGCCGGCGGCGGTATCTGGTCGCCGGTGTCGATGAAGCCGGAAGAGGGCCGCTGGCGGGCAGTGTCGTGGCGGCGGCAGTGATTCTTGATCCGGACAGGAAAATTGCCGGCCTGAACGATTCAAAAGCGCTCAGTGAGCAGCAGCGCGAGGATCTGGCCGGTGAAATTCAGGAAAAAGCATTATGCTGGCAGGTGGCTGAGGCCAGTGTGGAGGAGATCGACCGGCTGAATATTCTGCATGCCTCCATGCTTGCCATGGCGCGGGCGATTGAGGGGCTGCAAACGCCGCCCCAACACTGCCTCATCGATGGCAACCGTTGTCCGGTTACCGATTTTAATTGTCAGGCAGTGGTCAAAGGAGATGCACTGGTGCTGGAGATTTCGGCGGCTTCTATCCTTGCCAAAGTCACCAGAGACCGCGAAATGATTCGCCTGCATGCCAGGCATCCGGAATACGGATTCGATCGTCACAAAGGTTACCCGACTAAGCAACATATGCAGGCGCTGCATGAACATGGCCTGCTTGATATTCACAGGCGCAGTTTCGGGCCGGTCAGGGAAATCGAAAACTCGGCTGCAGGAGTCATTGGATGAGCGGTTTTGTCCATCTAAGAGTACATACCGAGTTTTCTCTGGTTGACAGTGTCGTCCGTATACCCGGGCTGATGAAAGGCGTTGCTAACGGTGGTATGCCGGCGGTAGCGCTGACTGATCAAAGCAATATGTTCGCGTTGATCAAGTTCTATCGTGCTGCGGTCAACAATGGCCTGAAACCGGTCATCGGTGTTGATGCCTGGGTGGCCAACGAAAACGATGAGCTTTCTCCGATGGTATTACTCGCGCAAACCATGGAAGGCTATCTGAACTTGTCACAACTGGTGTCACGCAGTTATCAGGAGGGCCAGACCAACGAACGCGCCATCATTCACTTTGATTGGCTGAAAGGAAAAACGCGGGGGATTATCGCGCTGTCAGGCGGGCGTGCCGGTGATATCGGAAGAGCACTGCTGGCAGAAAATGCAGTCGAAGCACAGTCGCGTCTGAACACCTGGAAAAAACTGTTTAAAGATGCGTTTTATATAGAGTTGCAGCGAACCGGTCGCGACAATGAAGAAAGCTACAATCAGGCGGCTATTCAGCTTGCCGGCAGCAGTAACTGTCCGCTGGTGGCCACCAACGATGTGCGTTTTTTAAAGCACAGTGACTTCGACGCCCACGAGATAAGAGTCTGTATTCACCAGGGACACGAGGTTACCAGCACGCGCCGTGAGCGGCACTACAGCGATCAACAGTATCTTCGTACAGCAGGCGAGATGACCGCCCTGTTTGAAGACATACCTCAGGCGCTTGAAAATACGCTGCATATCGCTATGCGCTGTAATCTGGAAATTTCTCTGGGTGACCCGAAGCTGCCGGACTTTCCGGTCCCTGAGGGCATGACAGAAAGTGATTTTTTGCGTTCTCTGTCCGAGGAAGGGCTGCAATGGCGCCTCAATCACTTATTTGACACTGAAGCAGACGGCTTCAGTGATACCCGCAAACCTTATGATGAACGGCTCAAAATCGAGCTCGACGTGATAATTCAAATGGGTTTTCCGGGCTACTTTCTGATCGTTGCCGACTTCATGCAATGGAGTCGTGACAACGGCGTGCCGGTTGGACCGGGTCGTGGTTCCGGGGCAGGGTCGTTAGTGGCCTATGCTCTCGGGATAACCGATGTTGATCCACTGGAATATGACCTGCTGTTCGAACGCTTTTTGAATCCGGAGCGGGTCTCGATGCCGGACTTCGACATCGACTTCTGTATGGATAAACGTGATCGTGTGATTCAGTACGTATCTGAAAAACAGAGACAAGGTATCCCAGAATATTAAATACGGCACCATGGCTGCTAAAGCGGTCGTGCGTGATGTTGCACGGGTGATGGGGCATCCCTACGGATTCGGAGATCGACTGGCCAAGATGGTGCCAATGGATCTGGGCATTACGCTGACGAAAGCACTGGAAGCTGCAGAAGATATGCGTCATGCCTACAACAACGAGGAAGACACCAAAGCGGTCATTGATATGGCCCTGCAGCTCGAAGGCTTGTCACGCAATGCCGGTAAGCACGCGGGTGGTGTCGTCATCGCGCCGACCAGGCTCACCGACTTTTCTCCGTTGTACTGTGAGGCGGATGGATCAAGTCTGGTCACGCAGTTCGATAAAGACGATGCCGAAGCCGTTGGTTTAGTGAAGTTTGATTTTCTCGGTCTGCGTACCCTGACCATCATTGAAAACGCAGTGACGATGATCAATCGCAACCGTAGCAAGGATGAACAGCTCAATCTCGACAAACTGAAGTTTGATGATGGTCAGACTTACCGTCTGTTGCAGGAAGCGAAAACCACCGGTGTCTTTCAGCTTGAATCCGGTGGCATGAAAAAGCTGATCGCTCAGCTTAAACCGGACTGTTTCGATGACATCGTTGCACTGGTGGCGTTGTATCGGCCCGGCCCGATGAGTTCCGGCATGCTCGATGACTTTATCGCGCGTAAAAACGGCACGGCACCGGTGTCCTACCCCCACCCGGATTATCAGCACGACAGCCTGATTCCGATCCTGCAGTCAACCTATGGAGTGATTGTCTATCAGGAGCAGGTCATGCAGATCGGTCAGGTACTGGCCGGGTATTCTCTTGGCGGTGCCGACTTGCTGCGCCGTGCGATGGGTAAGAAAAAACCTGAAGAAATGGCCAAGCAGCGCAAGGTGTTTCTGGAAGGGTGTCGCGAAAACAAAATCGATGAGAATCTGGCCAGTAATATCTTTGATCTGGTTGAAAAGTTTGCAGGCTACGGTTTCAATAAATCGCATTCGGTTGCCTATGCGGTATTGTCCTATCAAACTGCCTGGCTAAAACGGCATCATCCGGCGGAGTTCTTCAGTGCGGTGCTCAGCGCCGATATGGACTCGACCGACAAAGTGGTCAAAACCATCGATGATCTGAAAGATTCCGGGCTTAAGTTACTCTCGCCAAACATCAATAATTCGTATACCGGCTTCGCCCCCACCGATAACGGCAACGTGCGTTTCGGCCTCGGGGCAATCAAAGGGGTCGGCGAGGCAGTGCTTGAAAAGCTTATCGCTGAACGCGAGGCAAACGGTCCTTATCGCAGTTTGTTCGACATCTGCAATCGCATCGACTCATCACAGGTCGGGCGCAGTGTGATCGAATGTTTAATCAAAGCTGGTGCGCTGGATTGCCTGAAAGAGAATCGCGCCACGTTAATGGTGAACATACCGACAGCGTTGAATGCGGCGCAACAAAAAGCACGCGACAGCAACAGCGGCCAGTTCGACATGTTCGGCGAGTTGGTCGCCAGTGAAGATACCGAAACAGACTTGTTGCAACCGGTGGAAGAGTGGCAGAAGAGCCACCTGCTTGCCGAAGAAAAGAAAACCACCGGGCTCTACTTCAGCGGGCATCCGGTAGATGAACATGTTGAAGAACTACTGAAAATTACCAGCGGGCGCATTTCTGATCAGTGCGCACGCGTGCCGTTAACCGGTGACACCAAGCAGTCTTCCTGGAACAAGGCCGGGGTGGATTGCGTGCTGGCCGGATTGATCACCGATATCCGCGTTCGCGCCACTAACCGCGGCAGTAAAATTCTCACCGCCACACTGGATGACAAAAGCGCCAGAATTGATGTGGTGGTCTCGGGTGAGTTGCTGGAGGCGAGCGGGTCAATTATGCA
>JAHDHK010000102.1:0-8531 GCA_020631335.1 Chromatiales bacterium | reverse complement strand
GAAGGCGGTCTGGGTATTGATTCGTTCAGTGGCGGACACACCATACGTGCCAGGCACATTTACAATTTGCAGGAAGCCAGAGAACGCTTTGCCAGGTTGCTGCTAGTGAAGTGGTGTGGCGGCTCGCTGCAGCAGTTTCAGGAAGCACTGGCCGGGCATCGCGGCGGCGGGCGGCTGCCGGTTTGCATCGACTACGCCAATGCTGCGGCGACGGCACGTATCCGACTTGGCGATGAATGGCAGATTTCACCGTCACCCCAGCTGATCGAAAAGCTCAGCCAGACCGAAGGTGTCAGTGAAGTAGATGTGCTGTACTGAGTGCTGTCGAGCCCGTGCGCTTTGCCGCCGCCGGCCCGGCGGTTCTTTGATATACTCCGGCGGGTCGCAGACCCTGAACCATCACAGTCCTTAAATGAAACCCAGCTATCTAGAGTTTGAACAGCCCATAGCGGATCTGCAGGATAAAATCAGGGAACTCAGTACCGCCACTGATGATGTGGATATCGACGTTGCCGAAGAGATATCCAAGCTGCAAACCAAATGTGATTCGCTGACCAAGTCGATCTTCCAAAAGCTCGATCCGTGGCAGGTATCCCAGGTTGCCCGCCATCCCGAACGGCCGTTCACGCTCGATTACATCGATCTGATCTTTACCGAATTTGAAGAGCTGCACGGCGACCGCGCGTTTTCGGATGATCCGGCAATTGTGGCTGGCATCGGTCGACTTAACGGACAGGCGGTTGCGATTATCGGGCAGCAGAAAGGGCGGGACACCAAAGAAAAGCTGCATCGCAATTTCGGTATGCCACGCCCCGAAGGCTACCGCAAAGCATTGCGTATTATGAAGCTTGCCGAAAAATTTAATCTGCCGCTTATCACGCTGATAGACACCCCCGGCGCATACCCCGGTGTTGGCGCTGAAGAGCGAGGCCAGAGTGAGGCTATTGCGCGTAACCTCATTACACTTGCCGATTTGCGCACTCCGGTCATCTGTACCGTCATTGGTGAAGGCGGATCTGGTGGTGCGCTGGCTATCGGCGTTGGTGATCGCGTCAACATGATGCAATACAGCACCTACAGCGTTATATCGCCGGAAGGGTGCGCATCTATTTTGTGGAAAAGTGCAGACAAAGCACCCGATGCTGCAGAAGCCATGGGAATTACCGCCGAGCGACTGCTGGAGCTTAAGCTCATTGACCGCATCATCGAGGAACCACTCGGTGGCGCACACCGTGATCAGCGGGCTGCGGCGGACGCGTTGCGTAAAGCGCTGGTGGAAGATCTAAGTCATTTGTCGTCAATGCTGTTTGACGATCTAATCGCTAAGCGCGGCGAGCGGTTACGCGGTTATGGCGAGTTCAAAGAAACCTGACGCCCGTCCGTGGCCTGCTCAAGTCGAGCAGGTGTACCTGTCCATTGATGCCGCTCTGCGGGACCTGTCCGGTGTGGCCGCCGGTTCACTACTGGTGGCCTACAGTGGCGGGCTGGATTCTCACGTGCTGCTGGTTGCCATGCATCGCTGGTGTCAGCAACACCGCAGAGGCTTGCGCGCCGTCTATATAGACCACGGTCTGCAGGATGACAGTGTTCACTGGGCAGCACATTGCGCGCGGGTCTGCGAGTCGCTGAATGTTCCTTTTACTTCGGTGGCTGTCGATGTAGAACTTGGCAATGGTGCGAGCCCGGAAAAAGCGGCACGTGACGCCCGCTACGCTGCGTTAGAGTGGCAGCTGCAAAGTGGTGAGATGATGCTGACTGCGCACCATGCGGATGATCAGGCCGAAACTCTGCTATTGCAGTTATTGCGCGGCGCTGGTGTTCAGGGCGCAGCCGCAATGCCGTCGATAAAACCGTTTGCTGACGGATGGCATGTGCGACCAATGCTTTCGATTAATCGTGTTGCGCTCGAAGCGGTGGCAAACGCGTTGCAACTGAAGTGGGTTGAAGATACCAGTAACACTAATCAAAAATTCGACAGAAATTACCTGCGACACTCGGTCATGCCTGTGTTGCAGCACCGATGGCCTGCTGTGGTGAGTTCACTTGGCAGGGCGGCTGGTCATGCATCACAGGCCACAGCGTTGCTGCAAGAGATAGCCATGCAGGATGTCGAGCTGAAAAGCGACGTACTCGATGTCGCCGCGTTGCAGGTACTGTCGACACAAAGACAGGCAAATGCGCTTCGTGCATGGATCAGCTGCCAAGGCTTTGCGCTGCCTTCCACCGCAAAGCTCAGGCACATGATGCATGATCTGATCATGGCGTCCTCTGACACCAACGGGCGCATAAGCTTTGATCAGGCAGAAGTGTGCAGACACAGACAGTCACTGTATATAGGTGCGCGTGGATCATTCGCGCAGGCAGCACCCTTTGACCATGCCTGGGCGCATCGTGCATATCCGTTACCCATTCCGGAAACAAACCAAACGCTGACGGCTAATGATCTGCCGTTAACCTGGATTGCCGATGATGTCCCTCTGCAAATCAAAAGCCGTCAGGGAGGAGAGAAGATCCGACTTGCCGGTCAGCCTTATCAACAGTCTGTAAAGAGTTTGTTACAACAACAGGGGTTGCCGCCATGGCAGCGATCAAAGTTGCCCTTCGTGTGGCACAGAGATCAATTGCTCGGCATCATTGGTATTGGTTTTATTGCGTCACCTGCGGATTGATCCAGCCTTTCATTAGCAGTTTTGTAATACATTGGTAATGTTGTCTTCCCGTCAATGTTCATCTTGCCTCAGGCGCGTAAACGACAGAATAAGCACTTGTGTCAGCGTCCTTTGAATTGTGAGCAACAGGCGTCTCTGGTAACCTGTAAACCCATCTCGTTTTACCGATTCCGGCTTACCTGGCCGGCCTCTTCTGCAGCCAAATTTGAGTGAATCAATGACGCGATTCATATTCGTCACAGGCGGTGTTGTGTCCTCGCTCGGCAAAGGAATCGCTGCAGCGTCGCTGGCGGCGCTACTCGAGTCGCGTGGGCTTAAAGTAACACTGTTAAAGCTTGACCCTTACATCAATGTCGATCCGGGCACCATGAGCCCGTTTCAGCACGGTGAGGTATTTGTTACCGATGATGGCGCTGAGACCGATCTCGACCTCGGGCACTATGAGCGGTTCGTGCGTGTGCAGATGTCTCAGGCCAACAACTTCACCACTGGTCGGGTCTATGAAAACGTTATCGCCCGCGAACGTCGTGGTGACTACCTTGGCGCAACCGTTCAGGTGATCCCGCATATTACCGATGAGATCATTCGACTGGTGCGCGAAGGCGCAGGCAATGCCGATGTTGCCATGGTTGAAATAGGCGGTACTGTCGGAGATATCGAATCGCTGCCGTTTCTGGAAGCCATACGTCAGATGGGCATCGAGCAGGGGCCACAGGGTGCTCTGTTTATCCACCTGACCCTGATTCCATACATTAAAACTGCCGGTGAAATGAAAACCAAACCCACGCAGCACTCGGTAAAAGAGCTGCGTAGTATCGGTATTCAGCCCGACATCTTAATGTGCCGTTCTGATCGGGTATTGCCCCCCGGTGAGCGCAAGAAGATCGCCCTCTTTACCAATGTAGCCGAAGACGCCGTTATCACCGCAACCGATGTTGACTGCATTTACAAAATACCCAGCGTGTTGCACGAACAAAATCTGGACAACATTGTGCTGGATAAAATGGGTGTTGAAGCACCTGCTGCCAATCTCACCGAATGGGATCGCGTGGTCAGTGGTTTAACCCAGCCCGAACGTGAAGTGGTCATCGGCATGGTGGGCAAATACACCGAGTTAACCGAGTCATACAAGTCACTGAATGAGGCCCTGTCGCACGCAGGCATAGGCAGAAAAACCAAGGTGGTTATTCACTACCTGGACTCTGAAAAACTGCACTATGGTGATATGAGTGTGCTGGAAGATGTCGATGCGATTCTGGTACCCGGCGGGTTTGGTTCCCGGGGTGTGGAAGGAAAGATAAGCGCCGTTCGATATGCACGCGAAAATAAAATACCGTATCTGGGTATCTGTCTGGGTATGCAGGTCGCGGTTATTGAATATGCGCGTAACGTGGCTGGTATCTCCGATGCGAACAGCACTGAATTCGAACCGGGTTGTGAAAATGCAGTGATTGCATTGATCACAGAGTGGCAGGACAGTGGCGGCAACATCGAAACCCGTGATGAAAACTCCAACCTCGGTGGCACTATGCGACTGGGCGGGCAGGAGGCGTATCTGACTTCCGGGTCCCTCGCGCATCAGATATACGGCGATAACGTCATTACCGAGCGTCATCGTCACCGCTATGAATTCAACAATCGCTTTCGCAGCGTGCTTGAAGACAACGGTATGGTGATGTCCGGTGTCTCCGGTGATGCAGAGCCGCTGGTAGAAATTATAGAGCTGCCGGATCATCCATGGTTTGTCGGTTGTCAGTATCATCCGGAATATCGTTCGTCACCGCGCGACGGTCATCCGCTGTTTAGCGGCTTTATCGATGCAGCGCTGGCCCACGCCGAGAGTGACGTCGCGATTGCGGCGGATGCGTGACCCCGGTACTACGATGAAACTTTGTGGATTCAACGCGGGGCACCGCGAGCCTGTTTTTCTGATCGCCGGTAACTGTGTTGTCGAGTCCGAGCAGATGTCCTTCGACACCGCCGATGCGCTGGTGCAGATGTGCAGGCGCCTGGGTATCAATCTGATTTACAAGTCGTCTTTCGATAAAGCTAACCGCTCTTCGATCAGTAGCTATCGTGGACCGGGCATGGAAGAGGGGCTGCGAATCCTCGAAGCCGTCAAAAAAGAGTTTTCCATACCTGTTATTACCGATGTGAGGTCAAAAGCCAGCTTGGCGTTCCCGTACTTACCGATGTGCATGAAGACACACCAATCGATGAAGTCGCAAGCGTGGTCGATGCATTGCAAACCCCGGCATTTCTTTGCCGGCAAACAAATTTTATCACGCGCGTTTGTGAGGCTGGTCTGCCGGTTAATATCAAGAAGGGGCAGTTCATGGCACCCGAAGATATGCAAAACGTGGTGGATAAAGCGCGTTCAACAGGTAATCAATCCATTATGTTATGCGAGCGTGGTGTCAGTTTCGGCTATCGCACGCTGGTATCCGATATGCGCGGATTGGCCTCAATGCGAGTGAGCGGCTGTCCGGTGGTTTTCGATGCCACCCACTCGGTACAGCAGCCGGGTGGTCTGGGAAGTGCGTCAGGCGGGCAGCGTCAGTTCGTCCCTGTGCTGGCACGGGCAGCGGTGGCGGCGGGTGTGGCAGGTTTATTCATGGAAACCCACCCCGATCCGGATAACGCATTGAGTGATGGTCCTAACGCATGGCCACTGGCACAGATGGAAAGCCTGCTTGGCACACTATTAGAACTTGATGAAGTCGTAAAACGCTCTGACATGCCCGAAAACGAGCTGCTTGGAGTGGTCAACTGAAACACATAGAGGCTTCGAGAAATATCTTCAGCACGCTGTCATTGCTGCCTGCTGCTAAACTCGCCCGTCTATCGGCATTGCGATCGACACACGCGGGTTTAATGGAAGTGGCAGAAGATGAGGGGCAACATTCAGTCACCTTCAGCGCAGCTGCCAGTAGCCTTTCCGAAGCCTGTTAACCGATAAGCGGAGATAAAATGTCAGCTATCAGTAAAATTCACGCCCGCGAGATTATTGACTCGCGTGGTAACCCTACACTTGAAGCCGAAATTACGCTCACCTCAGGTGAGACCGGCCGTGCAGCCGTGCCGTCCGGCGCCTCTACCGGCGAGCGCGAAGCGCTGGAACTGCGTGATGGCGACAAAGACCGTTACCTCGGTAAGGGCGTGCTGAAAGCCGTTGCCAACGTAAACGGCGAAATTGCCAGTGCCCTTGCCGGTATGGATGTCACCGATCAGCAGGGTATTGATGAAGCCATGCTTAAACTGGACGGTACCGAAAACAAGGATCGCCTTGGTGCCAATGCACTGCTGGCAGTGTCAATGGCCTGTGCGCACACCGGTGCACTGGCAAAAAAACAAATGCTGTTTGAATATCTCGGGGGCGACAGCGCTGTCACGTTGCCGGTACCGATGATGAACATCATCAATGGCGGTGCACATGCGGACAACAGTGTCGATCTGCAGGAATTCATGGTCATGCCTGTCGGGGCACCCTCATTGTCTGAGGCGCTGCGTTATGGTGCCGAAATTTTTCACACGTTAAAGAAGGTACTGTCTGCCAAGGGTTTGAATACAGCAGTGGGTGATGAAGGAGGTTTTGCACCGGATCTGCCGTCGAACGAATCGGCTATCGATATTATCCTTGAAGCGATAGACAAGGCCGGATACAAGGCCGGTGAAGATGTATACATAGCCCTCGATGCTGCCAGTTCGGAATTCTGCGAAAACGGTGTGTACGATCTGGCTTCCGAAAAACGCAAATTCAGCAGTGAAGAATTCACCGATTATCTGGCGGACTGGGTAGATCGTTTCCCGATTATCTCCATTGAAGATGGTATGGACGAGAATGACTGGGACGGCTGGAAGCTGTTAACCGAAAAGGTGGGTAGCAAAGTACAGCTGGTGGGTGATGATTTGTTTGTCACCAATCCGAAGGTGCTCGCAGAAGGGATAGAAAAATCCATTGCCAACTCGGTGCTGATTAAAGTCAATCAAATCGGTACGCTGACCGAAACTCTGCGTACGATAGATATGGCACACAAAGCCGGCTATACCACTGTCACCTCGCATCGCTCGGGTGAAACCGAAGATACCACCATTGCCGATCTTTCGGTCGCTACCAATGCCGGGCAGATTAAAACGGGTTCTATGTCCCGATCAGATCGCATCGCGAAATATAATCAGCTGTTGCGTATCGAAGAGAAACTTGGAAGTAAGGCTGTATTCGCCGGCCGCTCCGCGTTCAAGCACTCGTTGTAAGGGGTAGTTTGTTGAAAGCTCTGATTGCCGCGCTGGCGATAATGTTTGTGGTTTTGCAGTGGCGCTTCTGGGTTGGCAATGGCAGTGTGCGCGAGCTTCGTCAAACCCGCTCAGAAGTGCAAAAGCTCAGAGTTGAGCTGAATGAACAGCGTGATATCAACACCGCGCTCAGAGCAGAAGTCACTGATCTGGTCGATGGTGTTGGAGAAATCGAAGAGCGCGCCCGTGGTGAGCTTGGCATGATCGGGCAGGACGAGACTTTTTATCAGTTCGTTGGAACCCGTGCTGAAACAGCAGCGGATAATATTGCTGATGGCAAGGCAATGATCGGAGCTGAAGCAGTAAACGGAAACGCACAGTAAATGAGTGACGGGCGTGGCGATATAGTCGCGCTGGTCCCTGCTGCCGGTAGCGGCAGCCGCATGAGCAGTGACGTACCCAAGCAATATCTTCAGCTTGATCACGAATCAGTGTTAATGGTGACACTCAGGCGCTTGAGAATGGTGCCCGCTGTCTCCCGCATTGTGGTGGTCGTGTCTGACACGCAACATCAACTAAACTGCATTGACATACAAGGGGTAAGTGTCACGGTCGGTGGCGACACGCGTGCAGCGTCAGTGTTAAACGGGCTTGTCTATATTCGCGATGAACTCAAACACACCGGCCGGGTGATGGTTCACGATGCCGCACGTCCGTGTGTGCGGGTTGCTGATATTAACCGGCTGGTGACAACTGTCGGTGACAATGAACACGGTGGAATACTCGCAGTGCCGGTGCATGACACGCTCAAACGCAGTGATGATAAGTCCCGTATTGTGGATACTGTCGACAGAAACTTTATGTGGCGCGCGGTAACGCCGCAGTTGTTTATGATCGGCAAACTGATTCAGGCACTTGAACATGCCCGTGCAAATGATGTGCAGGTGACCGATGAGGCATCGGCCATGGAGTACGCAGGCTATCAACCGACGCTGGTATCAAGCGCTCAGGATAATATAAAAATAACCGTTGCCGATGATCTTGTGCTGGCACGCACCATTCTTAACGCTCAGGAAAATAAATGAGAATCGGTCATGGTTTTGATGTTCATGCTTTTTGCGAGGGCGATTCAATAGTGCTTTGTGGAGTCCGTATTCCACATAATAAAGCGTTTAAAGCACACAGTGATGGTGATGTTGCGTTACATGCGCTTTGTGATGCTTTACTGGGTGCTGCTGCTCTGGGCGACATTGGCAGGCACTTTCCGGATACCGATGCACAATATGCCGGCATCGACAGCAAAATTCTGCTTCGCCATGTCGTTGAGTTGTTGAGGCAGAAAAAATTTTGCTGTGTAAATCTGGACATCACCATTGTCGCTCAGCGCCCCAAACTTCAGCCGCATATTGAAGCAATGTGTCAGAGTATTGCTGATGTTATCGGTATTGATCGTAATCTGGTTAACGTCAAGGCAACTACCAGTGAAAAGCTGGGTTTTACCGGCCGTGAAGAGGGGATAGCCGCTTACGCGGTGGTATTGCTGGAGACTCTCTAAAGCTAACCGGGTGTTGAAAAACGTGATGAGCGACAGTCTGGGAAGGCCCATGACCGCTGTATACGGGTATGCGA
>JAHDHK010000101.1:5893-17778 GCA_020631335.1 Chromatiales bacterium | reverse complement strand
CATTATTGCTCGTGAACTCGGCGTGCCTGCGGTGGTGGGTTGTAATAATGCAACGGAGCTTCTCTCTGACGGTCTGGATGTGACTGTTTCATGTGCCGAAGGTGACACCGGCAAAGTTTATCAGGGGCAATTGGAATACAAGGTTAATGAAATAAAGCTCGATACCCTGCCTGATCTCCCGTTTAAAATTACGATGAACGTCGGTAATCCCGAGCGTGCGTTCGATTTTCAGCGTTTACCCAATCATGGCGTCGGGCTGTTGCGTCTGGAATTTATGATTAGCAACACGATCGGTGTGCATCCGAAAGCGTTGCTTAACGCTGACATGATGGAAGCGCCAATGCGGCAGCAGATAATGGATCGTGCGGCCGGGTATGAGTCACCCATTGAATTCTATGTGGAGAAGCTGGTGGAAGGTGTCTCTACGCTGGCCTGTGCATTTGCACCTCATCCAGTGATCGTCAGGCTGAGTGATTTCAAGTCCAACGAGTATGCGAATATGCTTGGTGGGGAGCTGTTTGAGCCGGATGAAGAGAATCCGATGATCGGCTTTCGTGGTGCATCGCGCTACATTTCGTCCTCTTTCCGTGAATGTTTCGAACTAGAGTGTCGCGCGCTGAAAAAAGTACGCGACGAAATGGGGCTGACCAATGTCTGGATCATGGTGCCGTTTATTCGCACATTACATGAGGCGGATGAAGTGCTTCAGCTATTGCGGGATAACGGTCTGGAAAGAGGCAAAAACGACCTGAATGTTGTGATGATGTGTGAGGTTCCGAGTAACGCCATACTGGCAGATGAATTTCTCGAAAAGTTCGATGGCTTTTCAATCGGGTCAAATGATCTGACGCAGTTAACGCTGGGGCTCGATCGGGATTCCGGGCTGATTGCCCACTTGTTCGATGAGCGGGACCCGGCGGTGAAGAAGATGCTCTCCGCCGCTATTAGTGCGGCAAACAAAGCCGGGAAATATGTGGGGATATGCGGCCAGGGCCCGTCAGATCACCCTGATCTGGCCAAGTGGCTGATGGAGCAGGGTATCAGCAGTGTCTCACTCAACCCGGATACTGTGGTTGAAACCTGGTTGTTTTTGGCGGGACAGGAAGTTTGAGGATTACCTGAGAAACGGCTCAACCTGTAGCCCGTTCTGAGCAGGCCGGGCAGGGTTGTCGCCTCGCATCAGCCGGTTGTGATGTCGGCTATATGGCTATGAATGCGAGTTGGATTCTTTCTCTTCGAAGTACGCCATCGTGCGACGTTGAATCTCTTCATTGCTGAGTTTCTCGAGCTCCTGAGAGATGATCCAGACATGCCCGTAGGGATCAATCAGCCTTCCCGACCGATGGCCGTAAAACTGATCCTCAATAGGCGCTTCCAGTTTTGCACCGGCTGTTTGTGCACGACTGGCCGTTCCATGGGCATCGTCTACCTGCAGGTTGATGCGCACACTGGTGCCCCTGAGTGACTTGGGGCCTTTGTTTCCGAATTTCGGCATTTCTTCTGACAGCATGATGGTGCAGTCATCCAGCTTGAGTTCGGTATGGATAATATTGCCCTGAGCGTCTTCGAGTCTCGGCCCGACTTCCTCAAAGCCAAACGCAGCTTCATAAAAGGTGATTGCCTCGTCAGCCCGATTAACTGTCAGGTAGGGAGTAATGTGCGCAGGCATGGGAAGGCTCCGGTTGGGTGTGCTGCTTATCTGCAATAGCGCAGGCGTTTTTGAATACGACCGTGCGATCGATGATCTTATAGCAATGCTATCCGCTGGTAAATTTGTCTTAATCCAGCTCTGTCGGTATGGACATGGCCTGAGAAACAAAGTGGCCGGGTACCTCCAGTGTGGCAGCAATGTGTCGAATGACATCCAGTTCGGATTTCGATTGATTGTGGTCTGCCCGGGCGACGGTGCAAAGGTCACGAATGATCTGCATTCGCTGTGCCTTGGTCGTTAGTGCCTTGGTTTGTTGCACCCGGTCCGGAAGATCGGCATTCAGTTTGTCCAGGTTTAGTTCATCGTTAAAGGAGCGTTCGCCGAAGAATTTCTCAAACACGGCAATTTCCTGTTCCGAAATGTTGCCATTGGCATTAGCCACACAGACAGCGCCGGCAAACAGCAAACGCCGCATGCTCTCTGCGGTGTCGGTTCTGCCCTCAAGATAGCTCGGTTCCATCATCGTCATGAGTACCTGCACCCCGGCTTCTAGCTCATCGATATTGATTCCATCGGATTTTACCAGGGCGGAATTATCGAATAGCTTCAGCGCCCGGACTCTAAGCGGACTGAATGGGTGGGTGAGAAACCAGTCTTCCGGTGTACTGCCTTGCCCCGGTGTGGCGTCTTCTATTTGCATTTCATCGACTTGTTGCATGAACTCGTTGATATTGAAGTCGACCAGTTTTCCACTGAGCCCGGAGGCCAGTTTAAACAGTGATCGCGCCACCCCTTGCGGATCCTTTGCGCAATGTGCACCCGCGCGATCAGCGGAAATCTCTGCGTAACGAGACCAGGTTGTCAGCTGCAGGGCAAGCCTCGGGTCCGGTCGGTTCTGGTTGTTCAGCAAATATCCGATGGGAATGTCATGGTGGTGGTAGAGATAATGCCCGAGTTCATGTCCGAGCACGAATCGCAGCTCCGAACCTTCGAATGCTTCCAGCAAGCTGGAAGAAAACATAATAAAAAGGCGACCGTCCTCAGGCTTAACACACGCCGCATTAAAGGAAGGGCTGGCATACACGTAGAGTTCCAGCGGGATGTCTACCGCAAGACTTTCAATGCACTCGTCTGTCATATTGTGCAGCCACGGTGCCATACCTCTGCTCATTCTTACGGAAGTGGCCAGCAACCTGCGGCGGGTGCCCATGGGTCCTTTCTCTTCGCGCTTTTCGATCATCTCATTGATGCGTATGACCTCTCTGCTCTGCATCAACTGACGGGCAATTTCTATGTCCTGGCGGGATCGAAGATCATCTGCATTCATGTACGTGCCTCTTGATCGTTTTTTCACATTGTACCTCCGGTGCGATTGTGCGCGCTATAATGCCGCTATTTCACCGGAGAATTCCGTGAACGAGAAATCGTCAATTTACAGCGATTTGAAACAACTTGGCGCTAATGTCGAGCAGCCGCAGTCGCCCGAGCTGGCGGTATTGGAGACAGTGCGGAATCCTCAGCCGGATGTCGATTATTGTGTGCGTTTTACCGCGCCTGAGTTCACATCGCTTTGTCCGCTGACCGGTCAACCCGATTTTGCGCACCTGGTGATCGATTACGTGCCGGGCGACAAGCTGGTTGAGAGCAAATCACTCAAGCTTTTTCTCACCTCGTTTCGAAATCACGGTGCATTCCACGAAGACTGTACCGTGGGCATCGCAAGACGTCTGGTAGATGAAATTAATCCAAAGTGGCTGCGCCTGGGCGGGTACTGGTATCCGCGCGGTGGTATACCGATAGATGTTTTCTTCCAGCATGGAGAATTACCTCCGGGGGTCTGGGTCGCCGAGCAGGGTGTGGCCAACTATCGAGGTCGAGGATAAGGGTGCCAATAAAACAATTACCCGATCATCTGATCAATCAAATTGCGGCGGGAGAAGTTATTGACAGACCTTCGTCGATTGTTAAAGAACTGATTGAAAACAGTATCGACGCCGGTGCGACCGAGATTCACGTTGAGCTGGAAGCCGGTGGTATAAAAAAGGTCGGTATCCGTGATAACGGCTGCGGGATTGGAAGCGAAGAACTTCCTGTTGCATTGCAACGCCACGCTACCAGTAAGATCAGCTCGATAGAAGATCTCACCAAGGTGATGACGATGGGCTTTCGCGGGGAGGCTCTGTCGAGTATTGCGTCGGTATCGCGAATGTCGATCACATCCAAAACGGCTGATCAGGAGCACGGAAGCAGCCTCAGCTACGATTGTGTGTCAGCGCAAAAAGATTCGAAGCCGGCATCGCACCCTGTCGGCACCACAATTGTGGTGTCAGATCTATTTTTCAATGTTCCGGCGCGTAGAAAATTCCTTCGCACGGACCGGACAGAATTCAACCATATCGATGCTGCCATCAAAAAAATTGCGCTGGCGGCGCACCATGTTGCTTTCACGGTAGTGCACAATGGCAAGCAGGTATTAAACCTGCCGGTGGTCGATGACAATGGCACCCGTCGCGTTGCCGGGGTGTTGGGTGATGAATTTTTAGCGCATGCTCACCTGTTTGACAGGCAGGCGGATAATATGGTCTTGAGCGGCTGGCTTGCCAAACCAACATTCAGTCGAAGCCAGCCGGACATGCAGTATTTTTATGTTAACAGTCGTATGGTTAAAGATAAGACGGTAACCCATGCCATCCGGCAGGCGTACTCAGATCTGCTGTACCACAACCGCCAGCCGGCCTATGTGATTAAACTGGATATGGATCCTGCTCAGGTTGATGTCAATGTACACCCGGGCAAGCTGGAAGTGCGGTTCCGGGATGGTAGAGCTATCCATGGATTTGTCGGCAGCACAGTATCGAAAGTACTCGAAGCTGTACCGGAAAAAGATGCCGACCACGGGGCTTCAGTTGGCGGTGAGACTCAGCCGCATGATGGCGATCGTAGTCCGGTGCAACAGCCAATGTCTTTGCCGTTGAACGAATCTTCGGTCAATGACAACCCGTCTACTCGATTTGAATATGCCGGCAGACCTCACCGTGGATCCTCTGGTGCTTCGGTTAAGCAATCTGCGGCACTATATGGTGCGTTGTTAAAAAATGAAGACGCACAACATGATGCGGGTGAAGTTCCGAGGCTTGGTTATGCGGTAGCGCATGTGCACGGTGCTTATATTGTTGCTCAAAGTGCTGCCGGAATGGTGCTGGTAGATGCGCATGCGGCGCATGAACGCATCTCGTATGAGCGCTTAAAGAACGAATATGATGCCGGCGCAGTTCGAGCGCAGCCTTTGTTACTGCCGTTAACCGTTCATGTGAGTGAAGCAGAGGCAGAAATTGCCGAAAAATATGCAGACACGTTAATCCATATTGGATTGCAACTGGATCGTCGCGGGCTGGCACAATTGATCATTCGATCTGTACCGGTTGAACTCCAGTCTTCTGATGCTGAGCAGTTGTTGCGGGATGTCTTGTCTGATATGAATGAAAACGGGTACAGTTTCCGGGTGCGTGAAGAGATTAACAAGTTGCTCTCAACGATGGCTTGTCATGGATCTGTCAGGGCAAACAGAGCCTTAACCGTAACTGAAATGAATGCGCTACTCAGGCAAATGGAGAGCACACCCAATAGTGATCAATGTAATCACGGAAGGCCCACATGGGTTGAGCTGTCGCAAAAGCAGCTTGATGCGCTTTTTCTTCGGGGAAGGTAGGTGATGAAGCACTCGGAAGTTGGCGTACTGATCGAGTTGTTGCAATACAAATATACATGCAATGGCGTATAAAGGGATGAGTGCCTCACCCTTACCTGTGTTTTGTCTGCTGGGCCCTACGGCGTCAGGCAAAACAGGGTTTGCAGTAGAGTTGCGTCGAGCGTACGGTTTCGAAATTGTCAGTGTTGATTCTGCGCTGGTATATAAACGCATGAATATTGGCACTGCCAAACCGGATGCTGACACACTGGCGCATTCGCCGCATGCACTAATAAACCTGATTGAACCGTGGGAGTCGTATTCGGTATCCAGGTTTCTGTCTGATGTGGAAGCTGAGATTGCAAGAATACATGCTGCTGGCAAAGTGCCGCTGTTGGTTGGCGGCACGATGATGTATTTTCACGCACTATGGAACGGTTTATCGAAGCTTCCGGCCGCCGACAAAAGCGTTCGGCGGATACTGGAGCATGTACTTAATGATAAGGGTGCACAACATCTTCACGCACGACTCGAATCTGTTGATGCTGTATCTGCTGCTCGAATAAACTTAAACGACCCTCAGCGCCTTATACGGGCGCTGGAAGTCTACGAGTTGACAGGCACGCCATTGTCGAGGCTGCAAAACCGATCTGCGGAAAACACAAATTATGATTTTTATTGTGCGGGTATATTTCCAGAACAACGCGCCAGGCTACATCAGAACATCGAAAAGCGATTTCATATTATGCTTGATGAAGGGTTTTTAGAAGAGGTGAAAACACTTCTCGCGGACCCGCGAATTCTACCTGACTTACCCGCAATGCGGTGTGTCGGCTATCGGCAGGCATGTGAGTACATCGCCGGAAATTGTACGCTGGAGCTAATGTCCGGGAAAGCTATCGCAGCAACCCGTCAATTGGCTAAACGACAGCTGACCTGGATGCGCAAGATGGATCAGGTCAACATGTTTGACTTGTCGCTTTCCCTTGATAAATTAAATAGCAATCAACACTATCAGCAATGGTGCAGCCGAAACTCACTACCTGCTCAATGCTAGTTCGCATTCACCATGCGCTGCGAATGGCAGAAGATTATTGGTTGAAAATTGATTGTCTATATAAATAAAGAAGGTAGATGAACATGATACAAACACTGTCGGAACAAATCGGTAATACGCGGCTGTGTCGGTTGCAGCGGCTGGCGACCAATACACGCGGTAATACCGTGGCGGTTAAACTTGAGGGGGACAATCCTGCCGGATCAGTAAAGGATCGGCCCGCCGTCAACATGATCAAAGCGGCAGAAAAACGTGGAGACATTTCTCCTGGTGATACGCTCATTGAAGCCACCAGTGGTAACACTGGAATTGCGCTTGCGATGGCGGCTGCTATCAATGGCTATAAAATGAAGCTGATTATGCCCGAAAATCTGAGCGAAGAAAGAAAACAGACCATGACGGTATATGGTGCAGAGTTAATAACAGTGACCAAAGCTCAGGGCATGGAATACGCTCGCGATCTAGCGCTGGAAATGCAGGAGCAGGGTAAAGGCAAGGTTCTGGATCAGTTTAGCAATCCGGATAATCCGCAGGCACATTACCTGAGTACCGGCCCGGAGATCTGGAAGGCCACCAATGGTCGCATTACCCATTTTGTTGCTTCCATGGGTACCACTGGCACTATTATGGGTATGTCTCGTTATTTGAAAGAACAGAATCCCGACATTCAAATTATCGGTGTTCAGCCAAAACCAAAAGCCGAAATACCGGGGATCCGGCGTTGGCCTGAAGCTTACCTGCCGGCGATTTTTGAACCGCACAGAGTTGACGATATCATTGATGTTAGCCAGACAGATGCAGAACATCACTCACGCGAACTGGCGCGCCAGGAAGGTATTTTTTGTGGCATTTCTTCCGGCGGATCTATCGCTGCTGCGCTGCAAGTAGAGCAGAGTGTAAAAAACAGTCTGATTGTGTCGATCATTTGTGATCGTGGGGACCGTTACCTGTCCACCGGCGTGTTTAGCGCATAACCGGCAATTTGAAAAAGTCACACTAAGGTCGGGAGTGTGTTTTTGGTTCGGACCTGATGCATAGAGTATCAATGGCTGTTGATACCCTATGCACCGAATGCGGTTGAAATGTCTGCTTGCTGTCTTATGCGTTCTGGTGCAATAGCGTGTTCTCAATTACACGTTATTTTATTGTGCTGGCCATTGCCTGTGAAACCTCTCTTTGAAGTTCAACAACCGGTCGAACCCATGGACCATGTTGTAGCAATGGCTCAGGAAACTTGTCGATTACTTTCAGTGCTGTATACAGAGAATCGTAAACGCCACTGGCTACACCGAACAGGGGCTGGTTATTGTCTGTTATCTTAAACGGATAAATCGCCGCACCCCTTGATAAGTTATCGTTAGCAAACTCAACCAGGGCGGCTTTATCAATTGAAGATGCAAATTGAATCGTATATTGCCCCGGAGGAAGGCTGTTAACCCATCGAATTCCGAACTTGTCATCCAGCAGCAGTCGGGTTTGAGTTGTGGACTGATTGTGATTCTGATCGACATGAGCGGGATTATTATTCATCGTGGGTGTGGTGGCCGAAGCAGCAATCACCGCCGGAATAACCTGGAAGCTGTCGATCGCGGCTTCGATGTCTCCCTGGATTGGTTCGAGCGTCTGGTTGCTATCAACAGCAACAGCCATAGTTTGTTCGGCATTCTGTCGAGTGACAATGTTATAGCCGGCGTAAATCACGCCGCAGACAATCACTATCTGCAATGTTGAATCAAGAAAATCAACACAAAGAAAAAGAAACGGGTTGCTGTACGGGTGTTCACGACGGTAGCGACGAATCGAACGTGGGACAAGGCTCCACATAGTAGAACTCCTTTTCGGTGCGTTGTTCTGCAAAGGAAGCGGAGTCTATCTTTTCACTGAAAAACTGATGGAGGGTGTAGTCACAAAATCAGCGGGTAAACTTTGACTTATTTCTCAAAGTCCGGCGCTGAACGCGTTGTACAAGGCCGAGAGAGGGCTTTGAAACTCCCGATAATCCAACTGACTCTCCGCTACGGTTAGAGAGGATCAACTAAATCAATTGTTGGGTTGAAATTTGATCTGCGCGTGTCGCGTCGCATGTTTAGTCGTAACGTAGAAACCCACGTCCTCCGGACGTGGTCAGAGGACTGAGGCTTTGCCGATAGTCCGACTCATGGTATTCCCGAAGGTGAACTGTCCCCACAGTTTCACCAAGAGGAAAAACCATGAGTCGATTCAATAAGCTATCACACACAATATGGCACTGTCAGTATCACATAGTCTGGACACCGAAGTACCGGTACAAAGTACTGACTGGTGCGGTGAAGGATGAGGTTGAGCGTTGTATCCGTGCGTTTTCGTAACAGAAGAAATGCGCAGTTATCGAGTTGAATGTTCAGATAGATCACGTTCACTTGATCGTGATGGTGCCACCGAAAGTATCGATATCGGACTTTGTCGGGACGATAAAGGGCCGGACAGCGATCCGAGTCTTCAACAAGTTTCGGAATTTGAAACGTAAGCCGTACTGGGGTAACCACTTCTGGGCTAAAGGTTATTGTGTAGATACGGTGGGTCTGGACTTGGAGAAGATCCAGGCTTACGTTAAGTATCAGGACAAGAAAGATCAGCAAGTGGAACAGAGCCAACTGAGCCTGTAACCTAAACCATTAGCGGGGCGGTTCGGCCTAGCCGTCTCTGACGGCTAGGCATAGCAGACCCCTCTGGGGTCCACCAACCCCACACCCTCTGGGTGTGGATCTTTTAGTTGCTAGTTGCTAGTTGCTAGTTGCTGCTTGCTAAGGTGCGATTTGATTACTCCGTGGCAGATCAACTGAGGTCTGGCCCACATTATTCACAAGGCGACTGGTTGCAAGCATGAATTTGTGTGCGTTTATAGGCTCTACAGAGCACTTAAAATAAAAAATGGAATTGCAGTCTATTCAACATCAAACGAAGATATCGTTTCAGATCGTGCATAATCAACCGTTCTAACTCGCGTTACGTCCGATCAGGGTGCCTGTCTGTGGATACAGGCTCATGAAAAATTCGAACTGAGGAGTTCGCAATGATGTTTAGTATTTATCAAGCGGCAAACAACTATGCGAATATTGGTAGTCAGTGCTCAAAGCGTGTTTGCGACAGCGCTCTGCACTTGCGATGCCGGGCGGATCCAGGGGTTAATGTCTTTGAGCGTCTCAGGTAGTCCGGCAAGTGCATTCTGTGCAGACTCCAGCGAGTCGTAGATGTCTGTACTCGCGGCTCCATATACTGGACGGCCGCTGGGCGTTCGCTTGAAAGGGTATACCACCGCCTCGCCGTTCATGCTGTCGCTGGTAAACTCAAAAATGGCCTGCTCATCCGGTGTCGCTGCAAATTGAATAATAAAGTCCGAAGCTTTCAGTTTTGTCAGCCAGGCTATTGCGTCCTGATCTCTCAACACATTATCCAAAGTGAAAGCAGTTGTTTTGGTGATATTGGTTGCTGCCGGGTTTAGATCTGGTGTTGCGACCTTTTGATCTGAGGACGTAGAGATCACTTCGTCTGCTACTGATGCGGAAGGAACGGGTTTAATGGCTTCAGACATTACTGCTGTAATCGTCGTGTCTGCCCGAGGAGCTATGTCCGTGTCCGGGTCTGAGTTCAGCAACAGGTTTTTTAACCCGAAGTAACTGACGACACATATGATTGCAACCGCACCTAGCTTTACCAGAGATTCTGCAGCTTCCAAAAAGAAAAACAGAACCGGGTGGGAATAAGGGTATTCTCTTTTGTAACGTCGTAACTTCTTGGGTATCAGGCTGGGCATAACGAATAGGCAAACGTAAAGTTTTGTAATTTTAGCTAAGTGCCTATTGTTCGTTGCGATCATTCCGCACAATTGTGTTACTCAGACTGAGTTTATTCCTGAAATTGTGACCAAGTTACGGGCTCTGAATAAAAAAAGGCACGGTTGCCCGTGCCTTTTTCACAAATTGCGTCTTGCCAGTTTACCTAAGCACCAAGAAGTGGCCCCAGGATGCCCTGGCCGATTGCACCGGCACCAGCGCCACCGAGTAACCCGCCAATAATCTGCTTTGGATTAAACGATCCGGAAGCTGCTGCGGCACCTGCGGCGGCAGCGTCAGTACCACGCCCCATCAATCCGCCTAATGCGCCTCCACCCAACAGGCCGCTGATAATGCCGATCAACGGGCTGCCGCCGCCAAGTCCACCGCCTGATAGCATCCCGAGCAGCTGGCCACCGCCGAATCCACCACCACCGCCGATGAGTGCTGAAATAATTGTTCCTAGCATTTTGATCCCCTTTGATAATTCGAGCCTGTCATCAGGCAGATAATGTCACCGCGGAAGCGATGATGGGTCAATTATATCTAAGCGGAATTTGTAGCTCGTTGATTTAAGATGAAAAAATGTGACAAATGAGGTGACTCGGCAACTTAATATCAGCGTCTATACGGTAAATTCAGTAAGTCTACGGGCAATTTCTGGCATTTTTTCTTCCGAAACATTGGCGAAAGCCACACGTAGATAGGATTCCTGATCCGGGCCGAACATATCGCCGGGAAGGCAAAGGATGTTCGCTTCATCTGCCAGGCACTTTGCAACCCGGGTAGATGTGGAATCATTGTGCGGGTGTTTGACATAGGCGAAGTACGCGCCGATGGCTGCCAGGCTATATCCGTGCTCGCCTTCGTTAATTGCCGTCCTAAATGCATCTGCGCGTTGATACATCAATTTTCGTTTTTCCTTTTTCCATTGAGCTGCATTCGTGAGGCCGAACAAGGCTGCGTGCTGCGAGAGTTGTGGTGCACAAATAGCCAGGCAGTCAATGACTTTGGTCACCTCTCTCAGTAATGGCTCAGAGCCGACCAGGGCTCCAACCCGATAACCTGCAAGCGCGTAGGACTTCGAGAAACTGTATAAATGAATAGCATGCTGTTGCCAGTCCGGGTGTTCGAATATTTGATGTGCCGGTTGTTCATTCTGTAGTCGAAAGTCGCAATAGGTTTCATCAACAATGAGTGGGATACCCGAGTCACATGCCAGTTGGTAGAACTGATTAATCAATTCAGGCGGGTAGACTTGCCCCGTTGGATTGTTAGGGCTGATGAGAACAATGGCTCTGGTCTGCTTGTCGATCAGTTTAGCTGCTTCTGTCGGGTCGGGCAGCAGCTGGTTTTGAGGGTCACACTGCAGCGGCTTTGTTTCTACGCCAAGCATATCCAGCGTCATCTTGTGATTAAAATACCATGGCAATGGCAAAATGACGTTGTCTCCAGGTGCACAAAGAGACATCGCCGCAACATAGAATGCCTGATTACAGCCTGCTGTTATGGCGACATGATTTTTGCTGACGTTGCTGTTCAATGATGATGCATAGGCTTCACGTAGCGCCGGCAAACCGAGTGCGTGACCATATTTGCTCACTTCACTACGCAACAGTGCTTTATTCATATGTTCGAGCACGTCTGCCGACGTGGCATAGCCGGGCACTGCTTGTG
>JAHDHK010000101.1:0-5883 GCA_020631335.1 Chromatiales bacterium | reverse complement strand
AATTGGCTGCTTCTGTTACCGGTGGATACTCGGTCTGCAGTACGTCTGGGTTGAAGTGCATAGGCCTGCCTATAGAAGAGACACTGCCTTTTTAATCTCCAGTGGGTTAAAAAGCAAGTACGCCATCGGTTGCTTTTTCAGTGCTGGTTCGTCTGTGCAGACTGGCAGCAATCAGTAGTAAAGTTGCATAAAAAGCGATCACTTGTATTAACTCAACGAATTCAATCAAGTAGGCAGCTACACCACCGAACGACGGAGCGATTTCATGTGTTAACCAAACGCCCGACCATGAGAGAGAAAGGATGCAAAGCGATGCGATAACCACGGGTATGCTCAGCCTTTCACTACCGATACACCAGGCTAGGAATATCAGTACAACAAAATCGTAATTGTGATGGTAGAACAGGGCGTATGAAACCATTGCCAGAAAAGATATCAGTACCAGCGGCTTGATATGTCGCGCCCTGGACACGACGTAGCCGGTCAGGCATAGCGAAAAAACGATCACAGCCATAGTCACGGCGGTAGGGAGATGGAGCAACATGGCAACGGCTGAAATATTTACAAATCCGGTGCCGTCACCCATCAGTACTACGGCCACGGAACTGAAGAAAAACTCGTGTGGCAACATCTGCAGCTTGAATGCAGCGATGAGTGTGAGAATGGCGTGTACCACCGAAGCCACGACAATCGGGCGCCAGTTTTTCTGGTTGATAAATATCAGTGTCAATGGAAAGGTAAGCGAATATTTTGCCCACGCTATTGCCAGCAGTGCTCCTGAAACACTGTGGCTGATTCGGTCTTGCCGTTGTGCAAGATTGTAGGCCCAGATGAATGCCGCGATACTCAACAAGTTGATCTGACCTGCACCCAGACTTGCGCGCAGGGGTGTTGAACACAGGAAGCTGCATATAATAAGAGACAGAACAACGGGCTGTCTGACAGGGAATTGACGTTGCAGCCCGGCCAAAATCGCCACGATCAACCCGAGATTCAGCGTTAGCCAGGTGATTTTAGCCACTTGCCAGTCAAGCAGGCCCAGCGGGGCGAGCATTACGTAGACTGATGCCGGGTAACTGGGTGATTGATTGAGAAAATGAGGCGGCGTCAACTCATGGCCGTCATCCTGCCACTGCATGAAGTTCTCGTAGGGATTTACGCCAGCCAGCAAGTCTCTAACAGGCGTCCATTGCAGATCATGACTACCCGAGGGCAGCAATGCGTTGGTGACACCGATGGTCAGAAAGGCCAGCGAGACGGCAATCAGGCAAAAAGCTGCCAACCGCAAAATCGCCCGTTGTGCGTTTAAATCAAATGTCTTCGGGTTGGCTTGGAAGGCAGACGAGCGAAACCTCAGGCGTTCCAGAAAAAGAACCCACTCGGTCAGGAATAGATATTTTGTGATTATTCTCTGCACGTTAGCCTGCTCTAGCGGTGGTGAGGCATTTCCACTGTGCGCATTAGACTATATCAGCGAAACTGACTCGCTGAGTGTGCAAAAGCTTTACAGTGTCGTAAATTTACAACTAATAATTTAATATGTCATGACGTTAAATGCAAATTCTACCGATTATGATTGCAATTGTCATGACATTTAAGAAGGTGATAAACCCTTGCAACAATGAGTAACAAAATACTGATTTAAATCACCTCTTCCTGAAAAGGCTTATTTTCAGAAAATAAATTTCGCTTGAATTTAGCGGTTGTTGACGGTGAATTGAAGCCACGCGTTGGTGCTTGTTTGAAAAAAACGACATACGTGATTGGTGGCTTATAACGACAAAACCCAGGGACAGCGCGGTTTCGCGTCAATTAACGGATATCTTGCGACACTGCGCCTATGAATAAGGGAAAGGAGCAGGATCAATCACCCGGCAATGCCAACAAAGTCCCGTTGCTGAATAATTTTTCAGCCTGGAAAGTTCCCACTCGCCGAATTGCGATCGGCAGTACCTGTTTTTGTATTAATTTTTCTACTCATCCCCGGGAACCCCGTAACTGGGTGCAGCCGAGGGGTTCAGGGCTCTGCTTATGTAGTCGTTAATCTGGGGCTTATAGATTTCCCAGGCGCGGGTAACTTGATCGACCGGACACATGTCACCGGACCAATCGCATCTCAAATCAACGGCAGGCCAGGGTTGAGCATCGGCTATCAATAATCCGGCGGATTGAACCGGGCCAGCTTCTCCACCGGTGGCAAGCCCCGCCTGCAATGCGCTGATCAATCTGTCTCCGAGGTGTCCACTTGAGTCAAGAAAACTCTCGACGATTGCACCGGGCACATTAACGTTCGCCAGCAGGTTGCCGGCGCTGGCCACGTTGTCAGCCTTTGCTTCTGCGAATATGCCCAGTGAATTTGTGCCGGAGTAAATGGCAGCGTTGCCTTGTTGGTCAACCGCCAGCACCTGTCGGTATTCCATAAATTTGCCACTGGCCTCCAGTATATCAACACTCTGCCGGGCCGTAGCCCCGCGTTGCATCAGGTCAAGTGCCTGATTACCCAGTCTGGGATCGGTGACGTTCTGGCTACTTGCCGCGCCCACTCCCGCCCGCACATACGCGCATCTTGCGGCTACTGCCGGCGATGAAGACGAGATAGCGACTCCAAACATGCCGGTCTCGGTACACTTTGCGACAACGGAAAAAGTCAAAACCGGCTCCGGTATTGCCTGTAGGCGCACAATGGGTTAATCATCGATGGTAACACAGCATTTTATCCGTGACTGAGGCGGTGTTGTCGCGTGTCTGTGGCGATAATCTAATGCGTTTGCAACCCGACAGCAGCGATCAAACGCAGGGCGGGGCGCTATTTAGTTGTTTTATAGGTGTGGTACGGGCACGGTTACCAGGGCGGTGCCGGCGCGAAATTTGAGCGGAACTCAGTTTTCATTTTTAGCGACAATAACTTTGCCATTTATCTGCCTTGCCGCGTTGCTGAGCAGGTACAGATAAGCAGGCACGTTGTGTTGGGCATCGGGCAATGTGGCAGGGTCCTCACCCGGAAATGCTGAGCTTCGCAATGAAGAGCGCATAATTGCCGGTAGTACCGCATTGCAGGTGATTTTTAGGTTGCCGTCGTTGTCTTTGTCTGTATCCAGCTCATCAGATAAAGTTTTCATCGCAGCCATTATTGCGGCTTTAGTGGCTGCATAGCTGTTCCAGTACGCTTTTGCTTTATCATCAACGCTGAACACAATACTGGCGGGTGTCGAATTGCGCATCAAAGACATCAGCGCAGAGGTAAGAAATACGGGCCCATGCACATTGGTGGCAAAGGTTTTCTGCCATTGTGCTGCATCTGTATAAGACAAGGGTGCCAATTGGCCGAGCTCAACGGCACAATGAATCAAGCCATTGAGCGCGCCGAATTCTGCTTCGATTGTTTGAGCCAGAGCTTGATAGTCATCAACGTTTGCACCGGCGAGATCGAGCGGGTACAAACCTGCTTCAACACCGGTGAGCTCAAAAATCTCATCAAAGAGTTTGTTAAGTGCCCGATCATTTTTATCGAGCAGGATGAGTTCACATCCCAATGTCGAAGCGCTCTTTGCAATGGCGCTGCCCAACGCGCCGGCTGCGCCTGTAATAAGCACTGTGCTGCCCGTGAGTGAATTTGCCTCAGGTGTATAGGCACTCAATGCAACTGTGTCTGTAGAAAATGGCATACGCATATCACGGTGGCGCTGAAGAGGTCAGCGTTTAATTTTGTCGAATCGGGCTAGCGCGGTCTTGCGACTTTCGCTCAGGTCGACGATCGGGTGGGGATAAGTCCGGCCAAGAATTATGCCTGCGCTGGATAGCTCCTGGTCAGAGGCACTCCAGGGAGAATGAATGTATTTGTCTGAGAGTCGGGCGATTTCAGGAATCCATTTGCGGACATATTTGCCCTCCTTATCGAACCGCTCACCCTGCCGGACCGGATTGAAAACGCGAAAATACGGAGCAGCGTCTGCGCCGCTTCCTGCCACCCACTGCCATCCCATGGTATTACTGGCAAGGTCCGCGTCTACCAGAGTATCCCAGAACCAGCGAGCCCCCTCCAGCCAGTGATAGCCCATGTTTTTTATCAACAGTGATCCCACGACCATTCGCACTCTGTTGTGCATCCAGCCGGTTGCCCATAGTTGACGCATACCTGCATCGACCAGCGGGATGCCGGTGTTGCCTTTTTTCCATGCCTCTAATTTGGACTGGTCAATCTTCAGCCATGGGAAGTTCTCAAACCTGGAGTCCAGTGGGTTTTCCGGGGTTTGTGGAAAGTGATAAAGAAGATGGTAGGCAAACTCCCGCCAGCCAATTTCCCGCAGAAAAGCCTCTGTGTTGTCGTCATTGGTCAGTTGTCCGTCAGTTAGTGCTTTTGTTATTGCAGCATAGACAGTGCGCGGGCTTATTTCACCGAAAGCCAGATGAGGTGACAAGGCCGAGGTGCCATCGACAGCGGGTATATCCCGGCTCACCTGATAGGCTGCAATGCGAGCGCCGATCAGTCTGCGTAGCTGTTTTTGAGCACCCTTCTCGCCGGGTTGCCAGTGTCGGGTAAAGGCATCTGCCCAGTCGCGTCCCGGTAGTAAATCGAGTTGTTCAAGCAAGACCTCGCCGGGTAGTTTGCGTGCATAGTCAGTGATCTTACGAACGGCTTTAGTTGGTGGAATAGCGTCTGTTTTGAGTGACGCACGCCAATATGCAGTGAATACCCGATAGGGTTGGCCGGTATTTTTTTGTACATGCCACGGCTCCCGGCACAAGTTGCCATGAAACGATTTCACCATGACACCATCAGTAGATAACTGCTCTTTTATCTGTTTATCCAGGGCAATGGAGTCGGGTTCGTAGCGGCGATTCCATACGACTGCCGAAGCTTTGGACTTGGCAATGATACTTTGCAGCACTGTTTCAGGATGGCCCGAAAAGAAGCGAAGTCTGCCGCCTGCACCTGACAGGGAAGCGGCATACGCATCGAGTGAATGGTGAAGCCACCATCTGGACGCAGCACCTGCCTTCCATTGTTGTTCATCAGTATTGGCAATGACTGCGATGATCAGTGGCTTTTTTTGTGTCGCAGCCCATGCAAGGGCTGGATTGTCGGATAAGCGTAGATCTTTTCTTATCCAAACAATAATCGGTGAGTTTTCAGAGGTCACAAGCGCAGTTCGTGAACAAGTGCACAGATTGTACTTTGCGAGCTGGCGGATGTCATTAGTCGCAGCTGCTGATGCAGTTGGCAAAAACGCGATGGATCGTATAGGTCACCACAAATATCAATTTCCGATCGATTGCGGGGTTCAAACAGGTATGTGGGTTGCACGGCCTGACAACTGAACCCGCAGATACAGTTTTTAACGTAATTGAAGATCGGATGAATGTGATGAAAAAGATGATCCATGCGGCAGTGCTGAGTGTTTCGTTATCGCTTTCGGCAATAGTGGTTGCAGAGGCGCCGGTGCACGGAACTATGGAGGCGTTTGTCGTTGAAACGAACAAAGGTAAAGAGAGCTTAAAAGTGGCGGAGCAGGTCGAGCCCGACCAGCTGGTTGAATATCATCTGACCTATGTCAATAAAAGTAGCAGTGGTATCTCGGGTTTAACCGTAGTAGGGCCTGTGCCGGAGGGCACTTCGTACGTGAACGCTACCGCCGCGTCTGAAGTTGCGTCAACTTTCAGGGTCAGTATTGATGGTGGAGTAACCTTCGAGGAAGAGCCGGTAGTACGCGAAGTGATCAAGGCTAACGGTGAAGTCGTGGAGAAGATTGTGCCTGTAGATGAATACACGCACGTTCAGTGGCAGGCCGATGCTGAACTTAAAGGCAAAGGAGGTAGCCAGTTGTACAGATACCGTGTTCGAGTCAAATAGCAGTCGGTGACGTACAAAAATGATTTAAACGC
>JAHDHK010000100.1 GCA_020631335.1 Chromatiales bacterium | reverse complement strand
CATTTCTGAGTGCACTCGCAGATGAAGATATTATTCGCCTAGATCTGGCATACTTCTTCTGACGCACAGTGGTCTGTAACTGAAGTAGCCGGGACGGCAATACGGAATCTGCTCGGGGAGATGTGATAAACGCAGAGGACGTGTTCTTTCCCGGGAATCCGGACGTGTACGCGAGTTGGTGATACCACTCCCACCGCGCTCACACTGATGGCGTACTTTGAGAAATGACGATCATATGGACGCCTGTCACTTCACCCGAAGTGCGGGTGAGTATGTCAGTCAACTGTGCAATAGTTAACCATTCACAGCATGGGCCAACAGCGTGCAAGATCCAATTAAAGACACAGCTACCAGAATCGTCGGGCAACCTCACGAAACCCTTGAGCGTCGATTGAAAATCGATATGTACAATTCGATCATTAACGTCAAGCCCGCATTGGCGGAAAACGTTTCGATTGAAGATGATGTCATGACCGGCAAATTTTTTGTCCACCTGCCGTCTGCATTACAGGGCATAGCAGTAGCAAAGCTTGAAAACTCCATCTCTTTTTACGATCGAATCGGATGGAAAGATGCCTATCTTGAATTGCCCCTGGAGCACGCTCTCACCGAATTCCAGGTCAGCAAAATTAATGAACGACTTACCCTGTCGAACCTGCATGAGCTCGCCTATGTTTCGCACAAGCATGTTGAAAAAATGCTTGGCAAAATAGAATCATCAAAATTATGGGAACAGCTCAAGACACTAAAGCTTGACAGTTAAGTCTGAAAAATAGAATCAGCCTCGACAGCGCAGAGGCTGTAGTTCCCGTCTATTTTACGGACTCATGCACCGGATTGTTCTATTTAATTGTGAACGCACGGCTCACTTTGTTGTCGTCTACAAGTGCTTTAATGCCTCGCCAATAACTTCCACCGCGTGCTTTAAATATTCCTTCAGACTACTAATATTGAAGCTCCGGTAAATTCGCGAATAGCTCCAGCGCTTCAGGGTTTGCCAGTGCCTCCTTATTGTTCACGGATTCCCCATGAACAATTGATCGCACCGCCAACTCCACTATTTTTCCGCTTTTGGTTCGAGGTATATCACTGACAGCGACTATCTTTGCCGGTACATGTCTGGGAGTACAGTTTGCTCTTATTTTCGACCGGACAAGGTTACATAGATCATCATCGAGCGTGACACCATCCGACAGCCGGACAAATAGTACCACCCGCACGTCTGAATCCCAGTTCTGGCCAATCACGAGACTCTCCTGCACTTCCCTGAGCTGCTCGACCTGTCGGTAAATTTCCGCAGTGCCGATTCGAACGCCACCGGGATTCAAAACTGTATCCGAGCGCCCATGGATAATTGCACTGCCGCTATCACTTATCTCAAGAAAGTCGCCGTGGCACCACACATTATCGAAACGATCGAAGTAGGCCTTGTGGTAGCGCGCGCCGTTGTCATCGTTCCAAAAACCAATCGGCATACTTGGAAACGGTTTCGTACACACCAGCTCACCTTTCTGCCCGATGATCGAGTTACCCTCATCATCGAACACCTCTACCGCCATCCCCAGTAAAATGCACTGCAATTCTCCTTTGACTACCGGCAATGCGGGGTTACCGCCTATAAAGCACCCGAGTATGTCAGTACCACCAGAAATTGACGACAAACACACGTCTGACTTCACTTTGTCATACACATACTGAAAGCTTTCGGGAGCCAGTGGTGAGCCGGTGGACAGAATGCTGCGCAGACTTTCGAGCTTGTGGGTAGCCTTTGGATGAATATCTGCTTTGCTGATTGCATCTATATATTTGGCAGAGGTGCCCAATATATTAATCTGCTCTTCCTCGGCAAAATCGAAGACCACATTGCCGTCAGGATAAAATGGTGAACCATCGTACAACATGATCGTAGCACCACTTGCCAGCCCGCTGACCAGCCAGTTCCACATCATCCAGCCGCAGGTAGTAAAGTAAAATATTTTTTCACCAGCACTTAGATCACAGTGCAGTTGCTGTTCTTTCAGGTGCTGCAACAATGTACCGCCTGCGCTGTGCACAATACATTTAGGCGCACCGGTCGTGCCGGATGAGTACATTACATAAAGCGGGTGAGCAAACGGGAGCTGGGCAAAAGTCAGGGGCGTGTCCGCACCTCTTGTAAGTGCCTGAGAATAGGAAACACTGTCCTCCAGATCAAATTCACTTTCGGTATTCAGTGGATCTTTAAACGGAACGACCACCACTTTCAATAAACCCGGCAAATGCTGTTTAAACTCATCAACCTTTGACAATGAATCGTGAAACTTACCGTTGTAAAAATACCCATCAGCGGTAAACAACACTTTGGGGGTAATTTGACCGAATCGGTCAACAACGCCCTGAACACCGAAATCCGGAGAACATGACGACCACACAGCACCGATACTGGCAGTCGCCAGCATAGCGACGATGGTTTCCGGCATATTCGGCATAAACCCGGCTACGCGATCTCCTTCAGCCACTCCAACGCTTTTAAGATAACCTGCCATGCCGGCAACCTGCTGATGCAGATCGTGCCAACTCTGCGTGCGGCCCACTTTATCTTCAGACCTGAAGACTATCGCTGCACCATCACCATCTTTTGCAAGAAGGTTTTCCGCAAAATTCAATCGCGCATCGGGGAACCATTGCGCCCCCGGCATTTTATTTCCATGCTCAAGAATCCGCTCGCCCTTACTGCTCGCAGTCACGTCGCAAAAATCCCATATCGTCGACCAGAATGCTTCAGGTTCGGTGACTGACCAGCGATGTAATGCGTCGTAGTCGCCCAGCTGTGTACCGTAAGTGGAATTGACCAACTCACGAAAACGCGTGACTTTCGCTTCTGCAAACTGATCTGCAGAAGGCTCCCAGAGTACTTTTTTATCCGTCATTTTGTAGCGCCAAACAATAAATGTGCTTATCAGCAACCATAGTTAAAAATATTTTGACTATTCAAACCTTCCAGTTCACACAATGCTTGAGTGTCTCAACATCAAAGCTTTCCACGCATATAGAGATTAACTGTGCTTCCGATTGTACAGGGGTCGATCGCCTGGCCATGGTCATTCCTTTTCCAATATTTAGCCGGTACAAAATCCGACCACCTGTATTGATCGTTCGTCTTGTAGATAAACAGTTTAGCTGTATGATTTCAAAAGTCAGGTAATTTAGCTGCGCGCAGCCTGGTACTTACCTCACTAACGAGCCATTGAATAAAACTCTTCATTAGGTTTCATTTCCAGCGCATTGGCAAGCCGGTTCGACATACCGAAAAAAGCGGAGATACTGGCGATATCCCAGATATCTTCAGCGTCAAAACCATGCATGATTAAGGCTGACTTATCCTGATCATCCAGTTGATCAGATCGGGTAGCTACCTTAACCGCATAATCAAGCATCGCGCGCTCTCGCGCAGTAATGTCAGCCCGCTTGTAATTAACAGCCACCTGATCGGCCAGCAGCGGCTTTTTTGAGTAGATTCTCAGTAATGCACCATGAGCAATTACACAGTAGTGACAATGGTTGGCAGCACTCGTGGCCACCACGATCATCTCTCTGTCTGCCTTCGATAAATTACCGGAATCTTTCAACATGAGCGCATCGTGATAGTCAAAAAACGCACGAAACTCCGCTGGACGCCTGCTTAGTGATACAAACACATTAGGTATAAAACCAGCTTTCTCCTGCACCTCTTCTATACGCGCACGGACATCATCAGGCAGTGCAGAGAGTTCGGGCACAGACCAGACACAATCATCACCGGATATGTTGTTATTCATAGGTTCGTACGTCATCTATCACTTTTCCGTCGTTAGCCAGACTGCCTGTACTGGTAAGCTCAACCTCTCCCCGCAACTTACATACATCGCGAATACTCTGCGCGATCCTGTCAGCAAGGCCCTCGGTGGACGTCTCGTCGATTTCACAAAGCAATGTCATCACATCGTTGTTGTTTTCACTGGAAACGACAAGACGTGCTTTAGCAATTTCGCTGTGACGATCGACAACCTCGGCCACTTGTTCCGGATGAACAAACAATCCTTTTATTTTGGTGGTCTGATCGGCGCGCCCCATCCACCCGGCTATTCTCATGTTAGTTCGCCCACAAGGACTTTCACCGGGCAGCACTTTGGATAAGTCTCCGGTGGCGAAGCGAACCAGTGGGTAAACCGGAGAGAAACTCGTGACTACAATTTCACCGACCTCGCCTTCAGCAACCGGATTTCCGGTACCGGGTGTTACCAGCTCCAGTACAATGTTTTCATCAACAATCAAACCGTCAAGCGCATCCGTTTCATACGCGATCAGCCCGACATCAGCAGTGGCATAACACTGCCTGACCGTCATGCCATTAGCCTCCAGCAACTCCCTCAGTGAAGGCGGCAGCGCTTCACCGGACACCAGTGCGCGTTTAATACTGCTGCAATCGACACCGGACTCAGCAGCCTTTTCCAGAATAATTTTAAGAAACGATGGCGTGCCGGCATAACCCGTAGGCTGCAGGTCGGCAATCGCGGCAATCTGCTGCTCAGTTTGTCCGATACCGGCGGCAAACACACCACAACCTATCGCGTGTGCACCCGACTCCATCATGAACCCGGCCGGCGTAAAATGATAAGAAAATGTATTATGGATTAAGTCACCTTCTCGAAAGCCCGCCGCATACATCGCACGCGCCATGCGCCAATAGTCAGCCTGATCACCTTCCGGCTCATAAATCGGCCCGGGAGACGAATAAACCCGCTTCATCTGTCCGGGATTTCCCGTCGCCAAACCACCGAAAGGCATCGATTGGCGCTGACGTTCGATGAGATCAGCTTTGCGAGTGAGTGGCAGACCTGCCAACGCCTCAAGCGACACGATCTCTCCGGCTGTCACATCTTTGAGTAACTCGCGATACGCCGGGCTATTGTCTTTAGCGTGTTGAATCTGACGAGGCAACTCCATTTGCAGGGTCAGACTTCTTGTCATCGCATCGCGACTTTCAAGCTTATCGTAAAAATCCGAATTCATCCGTCGGCTCCATGGGCTGGCAGCACATTATAAAGGAATGACGGTTTAGGGTATTAGGATTAAAACAACTCAATATCAACGCATAACGGGTTACACGTGCTGTTTGCGGGTTGCACTGATCTGGAGAGTCACAGCCAATACCCGAACACATGCCACCGTGCGGCAATAAAGCATGCATCAAGTGTGATCAGACAGGCGCGAACGGGCGAGTGACAGAAACAAGATTGGCGTCGCATACCACGGGCAAAGTGACGCGGAATTTAGGACAACCAGCGCTTACGTCTTTTGTAGTGTTTGCCGTCGCGGAAACTGCGCCGCGAACCTTCACTCATTCCCAGGTAAAATTCCTTTACGTCGGCGTTATCACGAAGTTCAGCCGCGGCACCATCCATGACTACCCGTCCGGATTCCAGAATATAGCCATAATGTGCGTAGCGCAGTGCAATATTAGTGTTCTGCTCTGCAAGCAGAAACGAAACACCTTCTTGTTCGTTTAGACGCTTGACGTTTTCGAAGATCTCTTCAACCAATTGGGGCGCAAGGCCCATTGAAGGCTCATCAAGCAAAATGGTTTCAGGGTTTGCGAGCAACGCACGTCCAATCGCACACATTTGCTGCTCACCGCCGGAAGTGTATCCAGCCAGTGACTTTCGTCGTTCTTTCAGTCTCGGGAAGTAGGTGTATACCATTTCAAGATCTTTTTCGACGGCACTCTTGCCATCACGCCGGGTATACGCACCGGTCAGCAGATTCTCTTCGACTGTCAGGTGCTCGAAGCAATGCCTGCCTTCCATCACCTGAATGACCCCTTTTTTAACCAAAGCTTCAGGACTCAGGTCGGCAACCGCCTCACCGCGGTAATGAATTGTACCTTTGGTTACCTCACCTCTTTCGGAATGCAGCAAGTTAGAGATCGCTTTAAGCGTGGTCGTTTTACCTGCACCATTCCCCCCGAGTAATGCGGTGATACCACCTTTGGGCACAGACAAACTGACGCCCTTCAACACGAGGATCACATGGTTGTAGATAACCTCGATGTTGTTTACTTCCAGCAGCGCTTCCGGCGCTGCCTGGGTATCAACTTCAGCATTGGCGGTACTGTTCATCAGTGCTCCGCTCCCCCCGCCCATCGCGGGGGGAGTCTGGTCAGTTGCTGGTTAAGCGCACTCGCGCTCTTCAATTGCACTTTCTTTTGCGAAAGCAGCGCTGTCTTCAGTGATCAGCGGAAGAATCACATCGCTGTCAGATGGAGCAAACGCTGAAATCAGAGACCAGGTACCCGTAGTAGCATCCCACTGCTGCACAGCGCCCAAACCCGGGCCACCATGGTTATCACAGGAGACATTAAACTCCGGACCGAAGCCGCCCATACCGAGACTCTCCATTTTGTCAGCGGTCATTTCGAGCGCTTCCATACCATCACGCATTTGAGCTGGTGTAATTTCCTTTGTGCCGTGCATTTCCTGCGCAGTTTTAGCCGCCTCTACAGCCAGCATTGCTGCATACATGCCACGGTTGTAGAGTACCGTTCCGATTTGATCACCGGCACCGGCAGCCTTACCGGCATCTACCACGTACTTTTGGATGTCATCGAATACCGGGAGCTCTGTACCGACTGCATGAAAACTCAGCGCTTTGTAGCCGTTAGCTTTCGCCCCGGCCGGCGTCACATCCACCTCGGAACCTGACCACCAGACGCCGATGAAGTTTTCCATCGGAAAGCGAATGTTGGCGGCTTCCTGAATGGCGACCTGATTCATGACTCCCCAACCCCACATAAATACGTAATCGGGACGGGTTCTACGGATTTGCAGCCACTGTGATTTCTGTTCTTGTCCGGGGTGATCCACAGGAATCTGCATAAACTCAAAGCCGTGCTTTTTAGAAAGTTCTTCGAGGGTACGAATCGGCTCTTTACCATAAGCGCTGTTGTGGTAAACCAGTGCAACCTTTTTGCCTTTGATATCACCACTATTCAAATCGAGAATGTGGTTGACAGCGTGGGATGCGCCGTCCCAGTAATTCACCGGATAGTTAAAAATATGGCTGAATACCTTGCCATTTTTGGCTGATGTGCGGCCATAACCCATGGAATGCACCGGAATGCCGGCGGCGGTCGCTTTTGGGATCAGCTGATAGGTAATACCGGTAGACAGCGGTTGATAGACCAGAGCGCCCTCCCCCTTGGTTGCCTCGTAACACTCCACACCTTTCTGAGTGTTGTACGCAGTTTCGCATTCAATGAGTTTGGTCATTACACCGTTGACACCACCGTCACGCTCGTTGACCAGGGTGAAGTAATCGGCATAGCCATCTGCATAGGGGATCCCGTTGACCGCATAGGGACCGGTACGATAGCTCAGTGACGGGAAAACCAGGTCCGCCATCGCAGCAGTGGAGGTAACTGTCATGGCCAGTGCCATGCCAGCAATGGTTAAGCTCTTCATTTAATATCCTCTCTTTAAAATATTTACGGTGACGAACATTGAGATGAGTTCGTTTCGGTTAAGTCTGCCTACCGCCGCCAGACGCATCGCTACTCTAATGCGGAAACGGCCATAACAGCAACTTCTCTTTCGCAATTCTCCAAAGTTGTGCCAGCCCGTGTGGCTCTACAATCAGAAAAAGCATAATAAGTCCGCCGATCAAAATAAACTCTATGTGAGCAGCGATGTCTGTCGGCCAGCCGAATCCGTTCACCATGACATTTTTGAGTAGCACTGGCACCAGAATCAGAAACGCGGCCCCGATAAAACTCCCCATAATCGAGCCGAGACCGCCAATGATAATCATAAAAAGCACGAGAAAAGACTGATTGATTCCAAAGACCTCACCCACCTCAACCGCTCCCAGATACACGGAGAAAAACAATGCCCCGGCTACCCCGATATAAAACGAGGAAATTGCAAAAGCGGAGAGTTTTGTTTTGAGCGGATCGACACCGATGATTTCCGCCGCGATGTCCATGTCACGAATGGCCATCCAGCTGCGCCCCATGCGCCCGCGAGTAAGGTTTCTGGCAGCCCAGGCCAGCAATACAACCAGCGCCAGGCAAAAGAGATAACGCGCCGGCGCATGTGCCTCGGCACCGGTAATATTAAATCCGAACATCGAGCGCGCGGGTGCATTGATCTGCCCGGACGCTGAGTAGTTGTAAAACCATGGAACCTTGTTGAACAGCCATACCAGAAAAAACTGTGCGGCAAGCGTCGCGACTGCCAGATAAAAGCCTTTGATACGCAAAGAGGGAATCCCGAACACCAGGCCCACCAATGCGGTGACCAGCCCGGCCAGCAGCACCACAATCATGATGTTGAGGTCCGGAAAGGAGGTCATGATCTTGTAGCACGCATAGGCACCCACCGCCATAAAACCGCCTGTCCCCAGTGAAACCTGACCACAGTAACCGGTAAGAATATTCAAACCTAATGCGGCAATAGATAAAATCAGAAACGGCAACAGTACAGCACTTGCCCAGTAGTCGTTTATAAAGAAAGGCACGACCAGAAAGGCTATTGCCATCAGAACATAATAGGCGCGACGATCCTGCCGTAACGCGAAAGTCTGGATATCTTCGCGGTAGCTTTTTTTGAAGTCACCTGCTTGCCGATAAAACATAGAGTTACCTGCCCCTCAGGAGACAATCGTTAATGGCCGTCGACCCATAACCATGTGGAAAAGCAAGTTGCACAAGGCAATTAACTAAACCAGTCAACACTGATTTATACGCGTTCAATGATCTTTTCACCGAATAGACCCTGCGGACGAAAAACCAGAAACACCAGTGCAAGCACATAGGCAAACCAGTTTTCTGTCGCACCGCCTATCATCGGACCGATAGAGTACTCAAACAGCTTCTCTCCCACACCTATAATCAGGCCACCGACAATCGCACCCGGGATAGACGTAAAGCCTCCGAGGATAAGTACAGGTAATGCCTTGAGCGCGATGAGTGATAATGAAAACTGCACACCGGACTTTGCTCCCCACATAATTCCAGCGACCATCGCCACGAAGCCTGCAATCGCCCAAACAATGACCCAAATCTTTCTCAGACTGATTCCAACAGATAATGCCGCCTGATGATCATCAGCAACCGCCCGGAGTGCCCGACCGGTTTTAGTGTACTGACTGAATAAAGTGAGTGAGACAACCAGTGCAATTGCCACCACAGTCGCCACTAAATCGAGTTTGTCGATATACATGCCGTAGTATTCACTCCCCTCTGCTGCCCAGCCGGCAGTGAAATCTTCGAGCCAGAAAGAAGCCCCCTGCGGCACGCCGACATCAAGTACCTTGATTTCAGAACCCCACATGAGGTCACCGAAGCCTTCCATGAAATACGCAAGCCCGATGGTTGCCATAAAAAGGATAATGGGGTCCTGATTAACCAGGTGCTTAAGCACAAACCTTTCAACCAGATAGGCAAAGAGAATCATGACAAGCAGGGTTAGCAGGATGGCGACAAACGCCGGCAGCGTCCAGCCGAAACCATGAATGTGCGTACCGAAAACAGCGTTGATCAGGTGTGAAAAAGGTACCTGGCCGTTTTGGATACCGACAAGTGTCATTGCCGCAAACAGTGCCATGACTCCCTGCGCATAGTTAAAGATTCCGGACGCTTTGAAAATCAGCACAAATCCCAGAGCAACCAGCGAATACATAACGCCTGCCATCAGGCCGTTAAGTATTACCTCGAGTGTATAAAGAAATTCCGGTGACATGGTTATACTCCCTGGCCGCTACTCATGAGGTACGCCAAGATAGGCATCGATTACCGCTTGATTATTGCGAACTTCGTCGGGAGTCCCGTCGCCTATTTTCTTTCCATAGTCAAGTACCACCACCCGATCGGAAATATCCATCACCACTCCCATGTCGTGTTCAATCAGCGCGATTGTCGTTCCGAACTCCTGCTGCACATCGAGTATGAAACGCGACATATCTTCTTTCTCTTCGATGTTCATCCCGGCCATCGGTTCATCAAGGAGCAGCAAAACCGGTTCTGCAGCCAGTGCCCGTCCCAGTTCAACCCGCTTCTGTAAGCCATAGGGCAATCGACCCACCGGTGTCTTACGAATTGCCTGGATCTCGAGAAACTCGATAATGTCTTCGACCTTCTCGCGATTGGCTATCTCTTCACGTTCTGCCGGACCTCGCCAGAAAGCCTGGCTTACGATGTTCGATCGCATATGCGTAAAACGCCCGGTCATGATGTTGTCGAGCGTGCTCATACCCTTGAATAAGGCAATGTTCTGAAAAGTCCGGGCGATTCCCTGATAGGCAATCTGGTGCGGCTTCAGCGACTTTCTTTTTGAACCGCAGTACCAGACCTCCCCTTGCTGGGGGTGATAAAAACCATTAATAACATTGAGCATCGACGATTTACCGGCTCCGTTCGGACCTATAATCGCCCTGACCTCCCCTTTAAGAAGATCAAACGAGATATCAGTAAGCGCCTTAACACCACCGAACGACAAGGAGATGTTTCTAACACTGAGTATCTCTTCGCCGGTATCGATACCGGACGATAGCGCCGCGCCTTTATTCATGGTTGCCTCGCAGCCGGACGTACGCAGACAGGCCTACTCGCTGAATACCTATCGACTGGTTTATACAAAAGTGTCCGAAAGCCGTTTGACTGATCATAACCTAGGCACTCTTGCGCAGTTGTTCAGCATCATAGGTTTGCATATCACAAATCTGTACAGTGGCAGAAATTTCACCCCGACGACCGTCTTCAAATACGACTTCTGTGGTGATGTCCTGCTGTTGCGCACCACTGTATAAGGCATCAATCAACGGCCCGTAACGCTCGGCAATAAACGAACGCCTGACTTTCTGTGTTCGGGTAAGCTCACCGTCATCGGCATCCAGTTCTTTGTGCAACACCAGAAAACGCCTGACCTGGGCACCCGCCATTTGCGGCTCTGAGCTGAGGCTTTGATTCACCTCATTGACGTGCTCTTCGATCATCTTATATACACTGGGGTGACCGGCGAGTTCCTGATACGAAGAGTAAGCAATGTTATTGCGCTCTGCCCAGTTGCCGACGGACGTCAAATCGATATTGATCAGTGCTGTGCAGTAGTCCCGACCATTTCCTATGGCCACTGCCTCCTTGATATTCGGATAGAACTTCAGTTTATTTTCAACATACTTTGGAGGAAACATCGCGCCGTCATTGAGCTTACCCACATCTTTAGCCCGATCAATGATGTGCAAGTGCCCATTGTCGTCGACATAACCCGCATCGCCGGTCATAACCCAGCCATCCGCCGTTTTTGTCGATGCTGTCGCCTCATCATTTTTGTAGTAACCCAGAAAAACACCCGGGGAACGATATAACACTTCGCCATCGTCGGATATTTTCAACTCAACATCGATAGAGGGTTTTCCCACGGTGTCCGAATAGATCTCACCATCAGGCTGTGCGGTGACATAAACACTGGCTTCTGTCTGGCCGTAAAGCTGTTTAAGGTTGATCCCCAGAGAGCGGTAAAAACGGAATATCTCCGGGCCGATGGCCTCGCCTGCCGTGTAGCCGACTTTTACCCGGCTCATCCCCAGGCGGTTTCTGAGTGGTCCATATACGCACAAGGAACCTATCTTGTAGAGCCATTTATCTTTACCGGGTACATCTTCACCATTGAGTATTTTTTCGCCACTGCGATTAGCGACTTCCATAAAGTAACGGAACATACGACGTTTGAAATTACTCGCATCTTCCATGCGCACCATAATTTCGGTAAGCAGTGTTTCAAATACGCGCGGCGGTGCGAAAAAGTACGTGGGCGCTATTTCACGCCGATCTACATCAATAGTATCAGCGCTTTCCGGGCAGCATACGCAGTAGCCCGCAGTCAGAAATTGCCCGTAGGAGAACACGTGGTCGCCCACCCAGGCCAGTGGCAGGTAGGCAATGATTTCCTCTGTGTGATCCAGCTTGTCAAACGTACTGCCGTTGATTGCCGAGATCAGTACATTGTCGTATGAGAGCATGACGCCTTTCGGACGTCCGGTGGTGCCGGAGGTATACAACATAACACACAGGTCTGCACCTTTACCGGCTGCAATGCCATCTTGCCATGCGTTGACTACTGACTGGTCTTTGTAAAGCTCAGCACCTTTTTCTATTACCGCACTGACCGAATGCAGCGCCTGATGATCATAGTCACGCAAGCCTCTGGGTTCATCGTAGAGTACGTGTTTAAGCTCGGGCAGCGAGTCTTCGAGTGACTGTATTTTATCTACCTGCTCCTGATCCTGACAGACGGCATATTTAACGCCGGCATGTTCCAGCACGTACTGCATTTCTTCAGCCACTGATTCTGCGTATACCGGTACCGGCACCGCACCCAACGCCTGAACGGCGGCAAAGCTCCAATACAATCTGGGTCGATTGCTGCCTATGACTGCAACTTTATCACCGGGACTCACACCGAGCGCCTGCAGCCCCAGAGAGTAGCAACGGATTTGCTCCAGCAGCTCTTTCCAGGTCCAGGTTTGCCATATACCCAAATCTTTATGGCGCATCGCCGCGCGATTGCCGTACTCTTCGGCGTTACGCAGTAAATACTTGGGAAAGGTATCAAGCGATGGCTGTTGACTCATAAATTGCTCTCTTCGCCATCGCAATGCTCGAAGCGCAATGATGTGCTGTTAACAACACAAGCCGCAACCATTATTTTTATCCTCAGTGCGTAAATACCAAAACTAACTTCTGGTCAGTGCGTCGCACAGTATATTTACGTTAACGTAAACGTCAAGCACTGGCACGTTCGCAGGTGGTTCATCTCCCGCGAACGCTGGAGTCATGGCGTTAGAATCACGTCAGTCTGCATCAGACCCTGCAACACTTCCGGCACTTTAACACTGCCATCGGCCTGCTGATAGTTTTCAAGTACCGCAATAAGCGTTCGTCCAACAGCAAGCCCGGAACCGTTTAACGTATGGACCAACTCCGTTTTACCCTCTTCGTTGCGGAAGCGTGCTTTCATACGTCGCGCCTGAAAATCAGTGCAGTTGCTGCAGGAGGATATTTCACGATAGGCCTCCTGACCCGGCAACCATACTTCAATATCGTAGGTTTTAGATGCTGCAAAACCGGTATCTCCACTACACAAAGTCACCAGCCTGTATGGCAGTTGCAACTGCTGCAGAACCACCTGTGCATGGGACACCAGCTCCTCAAGCGCCGCCCAGGAGTCGTCGGGATGAACGATATGCACCAGCTCCACTTTTTCGAACTGATGCTGCCGGATCATTCCTTTGGTATCTTTTCCGTAAGAGCCGGCCTCTGATCTAAAGCACGGAGTGTGTGCAGTTAACTTGATCGGAAGCTGTTCACGATCGAGTATTTTGTCGCGCACTAGGTTGGTCAGGGGCACCTCTGATGTCGGTATCAGGTAGTAATTACTGTCACCTTCCAGCGCAAACAGATCTTCTCCGAACTTTGGCAGTTGCGATGTGCCGAACAGAGAATGGGCATTCACAATAAACGGCACGTTCATTTCGGTGTAACCATGCTGACCTGTATGCAGATTCAGCATGTACTGGGCAAGCGCCCGGTGCAGTTTTGCAACTTCGTTTCGCATAACCGTAAATCGTGAGCCGGTCAGATGTGAGCCTGCCTCAAAATCCAGAGCGCCTCCTTCTGTCAGACTGATATGGTCGCGCACGTCAAACTCAAAGGTGCGGGGCTCACCCCAGCGTTTGATCTCGACATTGTCGTCTTCCGACTTACCGTCAGGCACATCGGCATGCAGAAGATTCGGCACGGACTCACCGATTGTCTGCAGATTTGATTGAATCTCTGCCAGATCCTGCTCGCAGGTCTTGAGCTCCTCTCCAAGATCATTCACTTCAGCAAGCAAAGGCTCAATATCATCACCCTTTGCCTTTGCCGCACCGATTTCTTTTGAACGCACATTGCGCTGATTCTGCAATTCCTGCGTTTTAGTTTGCAGATCCCGACGACGGGACTCGAGCGCTACCACGGCTTCAGTGTCCAGCTCATAGCCACGCCGGCCAAGTTCTTTCGCCAGAGAGTCGAGTTCTCCGCGAAAAAGTTTTGCATCTAGCATTGAGTCGAATTGCTCATAAACGGTCAGGCCGTGGAGTATAGCAAGCCTGGCAAGCTGACCGATACCTCCCCCGCATCTGCTGCGTACCGCGCTCGAGCAGTCTGCCCCCTGCACTTGTACGCCGATCGGTACTAGCGCTGCAAAAATCCTATCATCGCCATGCCTGCGGTCACCGACAACAGACAAAGAGACACATTAAGCAATGTATTCAGTAGCGCGACATAGGGCTGACCGTTCTGCCACAGCAGCAGCGTATCGAGAGAAAATGCGGAGAACGTGGTAAACGAACCCAGCAGCCCTGTCTGAAAAAACAGCCTGGTGACCTGCGGTGGCTCGCCGCCAATCATCCATACAGCCGCCAGCACGCCAATCACAAAAGAACCAGCCGTGTTGACTAACAGGGTCCCCGCGGGGAAGGAAATGCCGGTCAATGACACTGCATGCACGGCGCTGTATCTCAGCACCGAGCCAATAGCACCACCAGCCGCTACTGCCAGCAGGTTAATCATCGCTAAACAAGGCTCCTCGCGGTCCTGACGGCACGCTCCGTGCTACCCGCAGACGCCGGCTCCAACGCAAAATATCGCTCTATGAGAAAAACCATTACCGCAACTCTGATCACGTTAGGTGCGTTCCTGGCCACACCAGGCCTGTGGGCTCTGGATGATAACGCACTCTATCAGTGGACAGGAAAAGACGGTACCCCGACCTACTCGCCAGACCCGCCACCGTCGGGTGTTGACTATATCGTAGTGGACGCCGAACTGAACCCGTTGCCGGTTCAGCCACCACGCGTCCAGACGCCACCACCCAACACAGACAGTGCACCAGCCGAAGCGGGACCACCGGCACTATATCGATGGACGGGCAAAGACGGCACCCCGACCTATTCGCCTGACCCACCGCCGATCGGAATCGACTATGTTGCCGTGGACGCAGATTTAAACCCGTTGAACGTACAACCACCCAGACAGGAGACGGCCGTTGCGGGTGTACCTTCTATCGCACCGTCAGCCGCCATCCAGACTCTCGCTCCACAGAAGTCTATTCCAAAGTGGAAGCCCGTTCGTTACGCACAGGATCCGGCAAAACTGGCTGCAAAGAAAAACCGCGAAAACAGTCAAATTGCCGGTACTGAGGTGGAAAAGACATCAAAGGACAGCACAACTTCCCCGGGCAGGGAGCCACTGAGTATGGAATGTCAGCAAATCAGACACGAAGCCCGGGTTCTTGAAAGTTACTTCGCCGAGGCCGCGACTGCCACCGAAATGGATCAGGCTATCCTGAAACTTCAGCAGAAAACACAGGAATTCCGCAGTCAGTGCGGTTAGGGTAAAGCCGCTGTCGGAGCGAAAGTAGCATTTGCTCAAATGAAACGATTGCCGAGGGATCAATTAGAATTGTCAGAGGGTATATAAGTCGCTGCGACAATACTCAGCAGGCGCAAAATTGCAGAACTCGCTCATTGCTGGATTTACCTCTTTAAACCAGATGCAATGAGGACTGGTGCCAGTTAATTAGTGGTAGCGTCTTGAACTCTTTCATTTGTGCCGGAAGACTCGCCCCACTGCAAACGATGTCCTCGACGCAGCAGATAACTTAGCCACTTGTACAAGTACCTGTTTAAACGCCAGGAATCGTCGAGATTACGTGTTTTGCGTTCGACATGCTGCTGCCCGTGTAACAGCCCGCTCACGACCTCGGCGGTGCGAGCGTCATGATACACACGGATTTCAAAATCCGGTGCAGAGTACCCCCTGCCGTCCCGTGAATCACCGAATTGATACGTGAGGTAGAGTCTCGATGTGTAGGGAGTCTGTTCGAGCAATTTGAAATGCACCGGCAGGCAGCCCTGAACGTGTGATACCGCAGGCACCTGCGGAATCCGTTTCAGCTCGGGAATCAGCAACCGCAGCTGCATATAGTTTTTTTCGTACAATTCCATCAGATTGCTGAACCGGTCTGATGTTTTGTACTTCTGCCTCAGGTGGCAGTGCATGAAGGAAATATCAAATTGATCATTCGGGTATTGTAGGCGATCCGCAAGCTCGGCAAGTGGCGGATTTATCGCTATTTAGACGTTTTTTCAGTGGTGATAGGTCACTAATTTGCAACAATTTGTGTACTTGAACCGAAAACCCTTTAAAATTCACGCTTTAAACTGCATGTTACAGACAACATCAGCCGGACCACCGGCCTAAGTGCAACACAAAGAAGAGATTGAATGGCAAAAGAAGAAGCAATTGAAATGGAAGGCACCGTGGTAGACACGCTTCCGAATACCATGTTCAGAGTAGAGCTGGACAATGGCCATGTTGTTACCGCACATATATCCGGAAAAATGCGCAAGCACTACATCCGGATTCTTACCGGCGACAAAGTGACTGTGGAAATGACCCCTTACGACCTGACCAAAGGCCGGATCACGTACCGCAGCAGATAACACATCGGCGGTTGTAAATAAAAAAGGCACAACAAATAGTTGTGCCTTTTCTTTATGCGCTGTTTGTAAACCAGCGGTTACACGGTTTCCTCGGCATTTTCGATAGCGAATGCCAGATCACCAAACTCGTCCAGATCGACAATAACCTTGCCGCCTTTTGAGAGTGTGCCAAACAGAATCTCATCAGCCAGCGGCTTTTTGATGTTCTCGCGTATGACGCGTGCCATCGGTCGAGCCCCCATCTTGGTGTCGAAGCCATTATCTGCAAGCCAGCCTTTGGCATTTTCGGTAATGTCGATATTGACGTTTTTCTCATTCAGCTGTGCTTCCAGCTCGAACAGGAATTTGTCTACCACATTCAGAATGATCTTCTTGTCCAGCGGGCTGAACTGAATAATGCTGTCTATTCGATTGCGGAACTCCGGCGTAAAGAACTTGTTGATCGCTTCGAGTCCGTCTGAGGAGTGATCCTGCGTGGTGAAACCCAGGCTTGGACGGCTGATTGATTCAGCGCCGGCGTTGGTAGTCATGACCAGAATCACGTTGCGGAAATCCGCCTTGCGACCATTGTTGTCCGTCAGCGTGCCGTGATCCATTACCTGCAGTAACAGGTTGAACACATCAGGGTGCGCCTTTTCAATTTCATCGAGCAGCAACACACAGTGAGGATTCTGAATAACGGCATCCGTCAACAGCCCGCCCTGATCATAGCCAACGTAACCCGGAGGCGCACCAATGAGTCGCGATACCGTATGTCGCTCCATGTACTCTGACATGTCGAAGCGCAGGAATTCAATACCCAGCACTTTAGCCAGCTGTTTGGTGACTTCGGTTTTACCGACACCTGTGGGACCGGCAAACAAAAAGCTGCCAATCGGCCGATCTTCCGGACCTAGGCCTGAGCGCGACATTTTAATTGCCGCGGACAGTTGTTCGATGGCCGGATCCTGACCAAACACAAGCATGCTCAGATCGCGTGACAGATTTTTGAGCTTCTCCATATCGGTGGACGATACGCTCTTCTCGGGAATCCGGGCGATTTTGGCCACAATCGATTCAATTTCTTTCACACCGATCGTCTTTTTCTGACTGTTTTGAAGTCGGCGACTGGCACCGGCCTCGTCGATGATGTCGATGGCTTTGTCGGGCAGAAAGCGATCGTTGACGTAACGGTCTGACAATTCCGCTGCCGCCTTCAGCGCATTGCTGGAATATTTCACGTCGTGGAAACTCTCGAAGTTACCTTTGAGGCCTTTGAGTATCTCGACAGTCTCGGACACTGTCGGCTCTACCACGTCAACTTTCTGGAATC
>JAHDHK010000099.1:17046-18032 GCA_020631335.1 Chromatiales bacterium | reverse complement strand
GACAGCCGGCCAACAACAGCAATGGAAACACTGTTGACTTGCAGGGCAGGCTGGTCACTTGTGAGCATCTTACCCGAAGGGTTACTCGAACAGAAATTGACGGCACTATTAGTATACTGGCCGAGCGCTACAACAACAGGCGACTAAATTCTCCTAACGATGTGGTGGTAAAAAGCGACGGGTCTATATGGTTTACCGACCCCTCGTACGGCATTATCATGGACTATGAAGGTGAGATTGCAGAAGCCGAACAAACAGGCTGTCATGTGTATCGCCTTTGCGTAGACACCGGAGTATTGACCGCGGTTGCTACCGATTATGTGAAACCCAACGGCCTTGCGTTTTCACCCGATGAAAGATATTTGTATATCTCAGACACGGGCTGCACTCATCTGCAAAATGGCCCGGCGCATATCCGAAGACACACAGTGACCCCTGATCAGAGTCTTGAAGGAGGAGAAGTTTTTGCAAACAGTAGTAATGGGCTGTTTGATGGTTTTCGGGTAGACAAGCGTGGCTGGTTATGGACATCTGCCAGAGATGGAGTTCATGCACTCAACAGCGACGGCAGGTTAATTGGAAAGGTAAACATCCCCGAAATAGTAGGCAATGTATGCTTTGGTGGCCGTAAGTTAAACCGGCTTTTTATATGTGGTACTACGTCATTGTATTCGGTATATCTCAATGCAAGCGGTGTAAAGTAGGTAATGCTGCGACTAGCACACCTACTCAATGTATCAACAATTGTGTAAATGGTGTGCAGCCAGATTTAGTCGCAAAAGCCTTTATTCAAAGTTAATCTGGACTTTAATTGCGCGGGATTTGTCGTTTGCAGCTTCGAAAGCCTGCTGAAATTCTGCCAGTGGCATTTGTGCGCTGATGAGAGGGTCAACATCAATCAAGCCCGCCTGCATCCATTCAATTGCAACTCTAAATTCGTGATGAAAACGAAATGATCCGATGAGTTGCAGTTCCTTTGCGGTGAT
>JAHDHK010000099.1:0-17036 GCA_020631335.1 Chromatiales bacterium | reverse complement strand
CATTTGCATTGGCAAACTCATGTCACCACCCAGTCCCAATTGTACTATTCGACCGGTGGGCGCCATCATGGAAATGCCAGTTGATAAAGCAGTTTGTGCACCACTGCATTCAAACAGGACATCGAAATAACCTTTATGTTCTGTGAATGCGTTAAGTGCCTGCTGATCCTGAATCGGGTTAAAAGTTCTGTCTGCGCCAATTTGGCTGGCGACACGCGCCGGGAGTTCTTCTATGTCTGTGGCGATAATCTCCCGGGCGCCCGCGCGGCGCGCAGCTAATATGCAAAGCAAACCGATAGGGCCGCACCCTGTGACCAGAACGCGCTTGCCGATCAGGTTACCCGCTTGTTTGACGGCATGTATTGCAACGGATAACGGCTCTGCCGTCGCTGCTTGTGCAGGCGATAGTCCTGTCGCTTCAACGCACTGTGATGCGTCTGCTATCAGTGTTTCTCTGAAAGCACCCTGGATGTGAGGGAAGGGCATAGCAGAGCCGTAGAAACGCATGTTCATACAATGATTGGGTTGCCCTTGAAGACAGTACTGGCATTGTTGGCACGGTCTTGACGGGGATACTGCCACCAGTTGGCCCGCGGTGAGGTGCGTAACTTCACTGCCGGTTGCTTCAATAATACCTGACACTTCGTGCCCTAAAATCATGGGCTCTTTTAACGTAATCGTGCCGAAGCCTCCGTGATTGAAATAGTGTAAATCTGAGCCGCAAATCCCTCCTCTTAACAGTTTAATCTGCACCTGGTTTGCATCTGGTAACTCGGCTTCTATAGATTCAAGTCGTAAATCTTTTGCGCCGTGGGCGATGATTGCGCGCATAATAATTTCCTTAACGGTTTTAACCGGGAGCTGGTGGCAGGCGTGTATTTGCAGTAACGGCCAGCATAGTGATCGGTGCCAGCATATATTAAAACTGACTGTTATATCGATGATCCGCGTAGTGGCGATATTTACCAAGGCCGGTGCCATTGATTTTTAAGTATTGGTTGAAAACACCAGTTTACGGCAGATAATGTTACCGGTAACATTGGGGTGAAAGCAATAAATTCTTTGACTCAGAGCGCAGCACCGGAGAGACATGACTTCACTTTTTTCTTTGCAGGGCCGTACTGCCCTGATCACAGGTTCCACCCAGGGAATCGGTTTGTCATTGGCTGTCGGTCTGGCACAGGCTGGTGCACAGATTGTGTTGAACGGTCGCGATGAAGGCAGGTTATTGAACGCAGTGTCGTTGCTGAGTGATCGCGGTTTTCGTGTACGAGGCAGCCGATTCGATGTTACCGACGGCGCCGGGGTGGAAGCTGCAGTAGCGAGTTTGACAAAAGAGAACTGCGCTATTGACGTGTTGATCAATAATGCAGGAATGCAGCATCGAGCGCCGCTTGAGTCTTTTCCTGCAGATAAATTTGACCAGCTACTGCAAACGAATATCGCCAGTGTGTTTCATGTGTCCAGAGCAATTGCACCGCAAATGATTTCGCGTGGCAGTGGTAAAATAATTAATATCGCTAGTGTGCAGACGGCGCTGGCCAGGCCCGGGATCGCGCCTTACACGGCAACCAAAGGAGCAGTTGCCAATCTGACGAAGGGCATGGCCACCGATTGGGCCAGGCATGGTTTACAGTGTAATGCGATTGCCCCCGGTTACTTCGATACACCGTTAAATAAAGCGCTGGTGGAAGATTCGGAGTTTTCAGCCTGGCTTGAAAAACGAACGCCGGCCGGACGTTGGGGAAACATAGAAGAGTTACAGGGGGCGGCGATCTTTCTGGCCTCCGATGCCTCGAGCTTTGTCAACGGCCATACGCTGTTTGTGGACGGGGGCATCACGGCTTCGTTGTAAATGCTGCGATTGGCGGAATTTGTATTGCCGATGGCGGCTAAATCAACTTCAACTGCAGCAGTGATTTGCCAGACGCGTTAGAATCGGCAGCCTGTAAAAACTGGTCTGGTGAAACGGGTGGCGGAAACGCTGAGTACAGAACTTCTCGATGTAGTTGATGCTGCCGATCAGGTGGTGGCGCAGCGGTCTCGTGGTGACGTTCACAAGCTGCGCCTGATGCATCGCTCGGTTCATGTGTTGGTGTTTAATGCCCGCGGAGAACTGTTGCTGCAAAAGCGATCCATGCAAAAAGATGAATGTCAGGGAATGTGGGACTCCTCCTGTGCCGGCCACGTGGAGTCCGGACAGAGCTATGAAGAAACTGCGCCGAGAGAGTTAGCCGAAGAACTCGGGCTGAGCAATCAGGCAGAGCTTGACGCGTTGTTCAAGATGCCTGCAACCGAGGACAACGGGCTTGAGTTTGCGATGGTTTATCGTACGCAGCATGAAGGACCGTTTACTTTTGCTGAGGATGAAATTGACGAGGTTGCGTGGTTTTCGGCAGAGCAGGTAGATGAATGGGTGGCGGACACCACGGCCTCGAAGCCCGGGCACGAACAATCGCTGACCAGCGGGTTCTGCGAAATCTGGCAGTGCTATCGTTCAAAAAGCGACAACTAGGCAGATCGTACTGTGAAGTTATCAGATTTTGATTATGAGTTGCCGCCGGAGCTCATTGCACAGTCGCCACCGGACAAGCGCAGTGGTGGTCGTTTACTTGTTCTGAGCGCAGAACTTCCCGAACATCGGCAAATTACCGATCTCCCGATGTTGTTGGGTGCCGGTGACTTGCTGGTGATGAACGACACTCGTGTGTATCCTGCCCGACTGTCCGGTGCCAAGGAAACCGGCGGCAAAGTCGAGCTGTTGGTAGAGCGCATTCTCGATGATGCCAATGCCCTTTGTTTGTGCCGTGCGAGCAAATCCCCCAAGGCAGGTGCTGTAATTAAACTGCTGGGCGGGGCCAAAGCCACCATCAGCGGCCGTGATGATGACTTTTTTCGGGTTGCCTTCGATGTCGGGCAGCCACTGCTTGATTATTTGGAAGCGCACGGTGCTCTGCCGCTGCCGCCCTATATAGAGCGCGCGGTGCATGATGAAGATAAACTGCGGTACCAAACCGTATTTGGTACCAACGTGGGGGCAGTGGCTGCGCCGACCGCGGGGTTGCATTTTGACGACGAATTGCTGCAACGTTGTACGGACGCCGGGATTGATCAGGCGTTCCTGACCCTGCATGTAGGCGCGGGGACATTTCAACCGGTGAGAGACGATGACATTCTTGCGCACAAAATGCACAGTGAACGGCTGGTGGTGCCGGAATCTCTGTGTCGATTGATCGAGCAGACGAAACTGTCCGGCGGAAGAATTATTGCCGTCGGTACCACGGTCGTGAGGGCGTTAGAAACTGCTGCACTTAGTGGCCGGTTGCAATCATTTGACGGGGATACCCGTCTCTTTCTCAAACCCGGCGACAAGTTCAATGTGATCGACGGATTGATCACCAATTTTCATCTGCCCAAATCAACCTTGCTGATGCTGGTGAGTGCCTTCGCCGGCTTCGATCGCCTGATGTATGCCTACAGAGAAGCGGTTGAAAAGCGCTATCGTTTCTTCAGCTACGGTGATGCCATGCTGCTGTTTCCGGAAGACCCGCCGCGATGAAGTTTGACTTAAGATGCACTGACGGTTCAGCCAGACGCGGTGAACTGACAACGACTCACGGTGTTATTCAAACCCCGATATTTATGCCGGTAGGCACTTATGGCACGGTCAAAGCGCTGGCACCGGAAGAACTGCTTGAGGCGCAGGCACAGATAATTCTGGGCAATACTTTTCATCTTATGCTGCGTCCAGGTACTGAAGTGATCGGTTTGCACGGCGATCTGCATGATTTTATGCAATGGAACAAGCCGATTCTCACAGACTCCGGTGGTTTTCAGGTTTTCAGTCTGGCAAAAATGCGGAAGATTACAGAAAAAGGCGTGTCGTTTAAAAACCCGATCGATGGCAGCGATGTGTGGCTTGACCCGGAAGTGTCGATGCGGGTGCAGCGTGATCTCGGCTCTGACATTGTCATGTGCTTCGATGAATGCACACCCTATCCGGCGACTGAATCACAGGCGCGTGACTCGATGCAGTTATCCATGCGATGGGCAAGGCGTTGTCGCGATGCTCATGACGCCCTCGGCAACCACAATGCACTTTTCGGCATTGTTCAGGGAGGTGTGTTTAAAGAGCTGCGGCAGGAATCTTCAGAGTTACTGACGCAAATCGGCTTTGACGGCTATGCAGTCGGCGGTCTGGCGGTCGGAGAGCCTAAAGAAGAACGTGAACGCGTGCTTGAAGAGAGCGTGCCGCTACTGCCCGATAATGCGCCGCGATATTTGATGGGGGTGGGTAAGCCGGAAGACATTGTCGAAGCGGTTCGCCGGGGTATTGATATGTTTGATTGCGTTATGCCCACCCGAAACGCAAGGAACAACACGCTGTTTACGAGTCGCGGGGTACTCAAACTGCGCAATGCCCGGCATCGAACCGATACAGGGCCTATTGATGAAGAATGCGACTGCTACACCTGCAAACACTATTCGCGAGCTTATTTGTACCATCTGAGTAAGTGCGGCGAAATTCTGGGTGCCCGTTTGAACACGGTGCACAACGTGCGCTTTTATTTACATCTGATGGAGCGGATCCGCGCGGCGATTGAGGTCGGGCAATTCGAGCAGTTCGCCCGCGCGTTCTATCAGGAGCAGGCCAGAGGCGTATAGGCGGATGCGCTATCCGAAAACCGAGGTTGTGACTCTCCAGCGTCAGGCTGTGGCATAATCGCCGGTTTGGTCTTCAACCCACCTTTTATAGTCCCGGGAGTATTCCATGTCTTTCTTTATATCTGACGCTCATGCACAAGCTGCCGCTGGCGGTCCTTCATCTGCAATCAGCCTGGCGCTGCCATTCATTCTGCTGGCTGTCTTCTACTTTCTGATGATCCGTCCGCAGCAAAAGCGAGTGAAAGAGCATAAATCAATGGTGGAAGCATTGAAAAAAGGCGACGAGGTGCTGACCAATGGTGGACTTGGCGGCACGATTACCAAGGTGGGTGACGGGTTCGTGCAGGTGCAAATTGCCGATAATGTCGAGGTCACCGTGCAGCAAAACGCTATCGCATCGCTGCTTCCCAAAGGCACGCTGAAAAAAGCCTGAACGGTATTTTCGCAGTCCGGATTGAAGTCCTCATTGCCGGTGGCGTGATGTAAAGCGCCACGGCGGCAGATTGTGACCTTTCAATTTGTTGGTTTGGACATAGGTATTAGGGCGTGAGCAATACCTTTGCTGGTGAATATGAATTTACTGGCTACACTTTTTTGATCTTCTTCTGGTCGAATTCATGATCAATAAATATCCTCTCTGGAAGTACATTCTGCTGGCGCTGGTGCTTGCATGCGGTGTGCTGTTCGCACTTCCTAATTTGTATGGCGATCACCCTGCTGTGCAGTTATCGCCGAGAAGCGGTGACATCAGTCCGGATCTGGAAGCGGCGGTGTCGGAAACACTGAACAGTGGCGGCGTGACAGATTTTTCATTTCGCAGCTCTGACAATCGCTTGCTGGTGATATTGCCCGATGGCGAAACTCAGGCCAAAGCGCACGGCTTGATCGATCTGGCACATGGAGACCGAAACACATCGGCGTTAAATCTGGTGCCTGCCACACCCGCCTGGCTCCGGCAGTTTGCCAAGCCAATCAGTCTCGGGCTCGATCTTCGCGGTGGTGTGCACTTTTTGATGGAAGTCGATATGGAATCGGCGATTACTTCCGCCGAGGAACGATACGTCGATGAATTCCGAACCCAGCTTAGAGAGAACAAAGTCAGATTCCGCAGCCCGTCTTATGATGCCGAACGTGGCGTCACTGTTCGATTTGCCGATGTCCTTCAGCGCGATAATGCGCAGTCATTGCTGCGGCAGGAGTACCGCGATCTGGTTTTTGAAGCCACTCAAGACGCCAAAGAGTTTTACCTTCATGCCAGATTGTCTGATGAGGCCAGAGAGACAGAACGACGCTCTGCATTGCAGCAGAACATCATAACACTGCGCAATCGTGTCAACGAACTGGGCGTGGCAGAGCCGATTATCCAGCAACAGGGGCGGGAGCGCATTCTGGTTCAGTTGCCGGGTGTGCAGGATACGGCGCAGGCAAAAGAAATACTCGGAGCCACTGCCACACTGGAATACCGTATGGTCTATGGCACTTATAACGACTGGGCAGATGCCGCTCAGTCGGGTCGGGTGCCTCCGAATGCCAAGTTGTACACTAATCGTGAAGACGGCGGGCCGGTGTTGCTCGATCGAAAGGTTATTGTCACCGGTGATCAAATCAAAGATGCCTCATCGGGCATCGACACGCAGTCCGGCTCACCGGCGGTGTTTATCTCGCTTGACGGTGCCGGTGCCAAGCGCATGCAGCGTGTGAGTGCAGATAACATTGGCAATCCGATGGCAGTGGTGTTTATAGAGAATCGGGTCACCTCCAGAGAGGTGGACGGCAAGATCGTCCGGGACCGTGAGCGCGTTGAGGAAGTCATTAATATCGCGACAATTCGGGATGTGTTGAGCCATCGATTTCAAACCACCGGGCTCGAAACTGAAGAGGCTCGCGATCTTTCATTGCTGTTACGCGCCGGTGCACTTAAAGCGCCCGTCGAGATTGTTGAAGAGCGTACTGTCGGCCCCAGCCTCGGGCAGGACAACATCGATCGGGGGCGCTTGTCAGTCATGATAGGTCTGGCGCTGGTGCTGGTGTTTATGGCGTTTTATTACCGGGTCTTCGGTGTGATTGCGGACTGTGCGCTGGTGGCCAACTTGGTGTTGATTATGGCGGTGCTGTCGGCTTTGCCCACGACATTAACGTTGCCGGGTATCGCGGGAATTGTTCTGACAGTAGGTATGGCGGTTGATGCCAACGTTCTGATTTTTGAACGCATTAGAGAAGAGTTGCGTTCCGGCAGTGCTGTGCAGGCGGCAATAAACTCCGGTTATGAAAAAGCTTTTTCTACCATAGCAGATGCCAATATCACTACCTTGATCGCTGCTGTTGTATTGTTTGTGTTCGGTACCGGCCCGATCAAAGGATTTGCGGTAACGCTCAGTATCGGGATTGTTACTTCTATGTTTACCGCAATATTCGGTACCCGTGCGATCGTGAACTGGTTGTACGGGGGCAAGCGCGGGCTCAAGGCCTTGCCCATCTAACCTTTAGTGTCCTCCACTCACAGAATTCGAAGCAAAGACTAATGGCAAGACTGAAGCAACTCGTAGAAGCCCGCTACGACATCATGGGCTACCGCCGACCGGCAATGTTTTTGTCGATAGCGCTAATGGTGATCTCTGTAATAGCGCTCGCGCTGAGGGGGTTGAATTTTGGCATCGACTTTACCGGTGGCTATGTTGTGGAAGCCGGTTTCGAGCAGCCAGCTGATTTAGGCGAAATTCGCAGTAGCCTTGCAGAGAACGGTTTTGACGATGCCGTAGTGCAGTTTTTCGGTACGCAGAGTGAGGTCATGGTGCGTCTGGCGCCTCGCGAAGGGCTCAGCGGCGCGGATATAAATACTCAAGTGAACGGTGTGCTCGCCGGAGCAGGTCAGGGACCGGTCGACTTGCGGCGGGTGGAGTTTGTCGGCCCGCAGGTGGGTGAAGAGCTGCGTGAGCAGGGCGGTTTGTCGGTGCTGCTCGCTCTGGGTGCAATTGTTATCTATATCTGGTTGCGCTTCGAAAAGAAATTCTCGGTCGGTGCGGTGGCGGCGTTGATACACGATGTAGTGATTACACTCGGGGTGTTTGCTATCAGTCAGATCGAATTTGATTTAAGTGTGCTGGCCGCCCTGCTGGCGGTGATCGGGTACTCGCTAAACGATACGATTGTCGTTTTCGACCGGATAAGAGAAAACTTCCTGACACTGCGTAAGAGCAATACGGTGGACACGATTAATGTGTCGATAAACCAGACGTTGTCCAGAACGATCATTACTTCATTTACCACGTTGCTGGTGCTGCTTGCCTTATTCTTCATTGGTGGAGAGGCAATAAAAAGCTTTTCAATGGCGCTTATTATCGGTGTGGTCGTCGGTACCTATTCTTCAATTTACGTAGCGAGCTCAAGTGTGATTTCGCTGGGTTTGCAGCGCGAAGATATGCTGCCGGTAGAAAAAGAAGGTTCAGAGCTGGACGAGATACCCTAGTAACCCCGTCGCAGGGGGCATCGCTGAGTGGCATTGCACACTGCAGTGGTGGTCGGTACCTGCTTAGTGAGTTCCCTGAGAGTGAAGGTCTGTTCTTTGGCGGTCGCGGGCACCGCCAGTGGCGGACTGACTAGAGTTCGGTGATGCCCAGGCGCTGAAAGGTTCGGATCATCGGGTCGAAGATCACAGGCGAGGCAGCAACGACGTTTCCGCTCTCAAGCCAATTGTCGTTGCCAGTCATATCCCCGATTAAACCGCCAGCCTCTCTAACGATAAGTGCGCCGGCGGCTGCATCCCACGGTTTTAAACCGAATTGCCAGTAACCGTCGAGTCGGCCCGCAGCAACATAGGCCAGATCAAGTGCCGCGCTGCCCTGCCTGCGTACACCGGAAGCCTGGTCGCTAAATGTGTCGAGAAGCCGACGATACTTGCGATAACTTTCGGGCGTTGAATGGCTGTAGCCACTGCTAAGCAGGGCGCTTTCCAGTGATTTGCGTTTCGCGACGCGAAGTCTTTTGCCATCGAGTGTGGCACCGGCTCCTCGTGTGGCGGTAAACAATTCCTGACTCACCGGGTTATAAATAACTGCCTGCTCCAGCCGGTTGTTTTGTGCGGCTGCGATAGAGACACAAAACGCGGGGTAGCCGTGTAGATAATTTTTTGTGCCGTCCAGAGGGTCGATGTACCACTTTACTTCTGCATCCGGGTTGCCGCTGATTCCGCTTTCTTCGCAGATAAAACCGTGGTCCGGATAAGAGCGGGTCAGGGTTTGTACAATCTCGTTTTCGGTGAGCCTGTCTACTTCAGTAACAAAGTCCTTATGGCCTTTGGTTTCTACCTTGATCGAGTCGAGCCGGTCCATGTGGCGGGTTAATATCCGCCCTCCGGCACGAGCCGCACGAACAGCGATGTTGAGCATTGGATGCATCTTGGGTAGATCCCGGGGCAAAGTCGAGTAGGATACCACTGTGGCAGATAAATTAGGTCGTTAGCAGCGCTCACTTTGCAAATACATTCCGGTTGCAGTGGTGCAGGTGATGGCCTGTCACGCCTGAGAAGTTGGGTCTCGGGGGCAATGATTGGTTGCCATCGTTTAGTGTATTAAAAATCATAACTGGCAGACTTCTGCCATATCGTCGGTTCTCAAGGTGCAGATATTTTGAACATCGCCAACTGTCAGATTGTACTGGTTGAAACTTCGCACCCGGGCAATATCGGTGCGACAGCTCGTGCGATGAAAAACATGGGGCTGGAGAAACTGGCACTGGTTAACCCCTGCAAATATCAGGTTTATGAGTGCTATGCACGGGCCTCCGGAGCACAGGAAGTGGTCGATAGCGCGCGGGTTTATTCCGACTTGAGTGCGGCGGTATCCGATTCCACGCTGGTGGTTGGTACCAGTGCTCGTTTGCGTTCGCTGGCATGGCCGCAATTAACACCCAAAGACAGCGCGTGTGAAATTGTGTCGCAGGTGACCAGGGGGGAGGTGAGTGTGGTGTTCGGCAGGGAGCGTTCAGGTTTGACTAATGAGGAGCTTGCGTTGTGTTCGACATTGCTGAATATTCCCACGGCCGGTGATTTCAGTTCGCTGAATGTCGCCGCGGCAGTGCAGGTGGTTGCCTACGAAATTCTGTGTGCTTCGATGACAAATAGCGCGGTTGATTCTCCTCCGGGCGAGCCTCCTGCTGAGCAGGAGAGTGTTGAGCGGTTTTACGAGCATTTGTTTGCGGTGCTCGAGCAGGTTGAGTATTTTGACCCTGCTAATCCCAGACACCTGCCGTTGCGAATCCGGCGATTGTTCAATCGAGCTCAACCGAGCCATTCCGAAATTCAGGTGTTACGCGGTTTTTTGTCTGCGGTGGAAAAAGCCACTTCCAATTAATGTGTGTTGGTGGTCGGGTGGTTTGCTGCCGGCAAAAAAAATCCCCCTGGCTGGTTTGAATTCTGACCGCAAGCCATATAATACCCTAGTGAAATGATCGGATATAAAAGCATGTTCGCGAAAATTAAGGAGGACATTTATTGTGTGTTTGACCGGGACCCGGCATCACGCAATGTATTTGAAATCCTTACGACCTATCCTGGCACGCATGCCCTGTTGATTTACCGGCTGGCAAATTTTCTGTGGTGCCGGAAATTGAAATGGCTGGCGCGAGCGTTTTCGTACGTCGGGCGGTGGTTCACAGGCATAGAAATTCATCCGGGGGCTACTATCGGCAGGCGATTTTTTATTGACCATGGCACCGGTGTCGTTATTGGAGAGACCGCAGAAATCGGTGACGATGTGACGCTTTATCACGGTGTGACGCTGGGTGGAACTACCTGGCAGAAGGGAAAGCGACACCCCACACTGTGCGACAACGTCGTCGTCGGGGCGGGGGCAAAAATTCTGGGGCCCCTCACGGTGGGGGCTAATGCTCGCGTGGGTTCGAATGCGGTGGTGCTGAAAGATGTGCCGCCCGGAGCTACCATGGTTGGCATCCCGGCGCGTCAGGTCAAGCGTGATAAATCTGATGTCGCCCTGCGAAGGCAGCAAACTGCATCCAAAATTGGTTTCGATGCGTATGGGGTAACGGAAGACATGCCCGATCCGATGGCAGACGCTGTCAACCAGTTGCTGGATCACATTCATGAAACCGATAAGCGATTTGAAGAAATGCGCTGTGCGCTGAAGAAGCTTGGTGAGCACGTCGATTCGGTAAAGCCGCTTAAAATGAACGATTGGATGGAGCAGTGCCGTCGGGATGCGGAAGCAGCGGAGCCATCGGCTGCGGAGCACATGCCGGCGGCTGAGATGCCGGGTGAAAAAACTGCCGCAACAGACCGATAGTGGTGATCTATTCTTGACTGATTTCGTAGGATATAGGTACACTGGTGGCGGTACGTGGAGTGTTCGATGAAGCTGACAACAAGAGGCAGGTACGCGGTGACAGCAATGCTGGATCTGGCGCTCCACTGCGAAAACGGCCCGGTCTCGCTGGCAGATATTTCTGATCGCCAGGAGATCTCTCTGTCGTATCTGGAGCAGCTTTTTTCAAGGTTGCGCAGAAACCAGCTTGTGTCGAGCACCAGAGGGCCGGGGGGCGGGTATATGGTCGCCAGGCCACTGAGCGAAGTCGCCGTTGCCGACATCGTGCTGGCGGTAAACGAATCTGTCGATGCAACGCAGTGCAGCGGTCAGAAAAACTGCCACCAGCATGGAAGGTGTCTGACGCACGATTTATGGGAAAGCCTCAGTAAACAGGTGGAGGATTTCCTCAGGGGAATCTCGCTCGACGATTTGATTAATTGCGAGCCGGTCCGCGAGGTCGCGGAAAAACAGAATCACAGGGTGGTGTTTCACACTGGCGACAGCGCCAGAGAACATCAGTCCAGTTAAACAAAAGCAGCATAGAAAAGGTAAAGGAAACGACGTGTCCAATTTGAACATACCAGTTTATCTTGATTATTCAGCAACTACTCCTGTAGACGAGCGTGTGGCCAAGGCCATGGCAGATTGCCTGACGCTGCAGGGTAATTTCGGCAACCCGGCGTCTCGCTCCCACGTGTTTGGATGGAAAGCTGAAGACGCTGTTACCGAGGCGCGGAAAAACGTGGCCAACCTGATTGGTTCTAGCCCTAAAGAAGTTATCTGGACTTCCGGTGCGACCGAATCCAATAACCTGGCGATTAAGGGTGCCGCTCATTTTAACGAGCGCAAAGGCAAGCACATAATAACCCTCAAAACAGAACACAAAGCGGTGCTGGATACCTGCCGTCAGCTTGAGCGTGAAGGTTTTGAAGTCACTTATCTCGATCCGCAGGATAATGGTCTGCTCGACATCAATGCGCTCGCTGCAGCCATTCGCGAAGACACGACTGTCGTCTCTATCATGCACGTCAATAACGAGATTGGAGTAATCCAGGACGTGGCTGCGATAGGTGCGCTGACGCGATCAAAAGGCATTATCTTCCACGTTGATGCGGCTCAAAGCCCGGGCAAGGTGGCTATCAATGTTGATGAAATGAATATTGACTTGTTGTCTCTTTGCGCGCACAAGGCATACGGCCCCAAAGGCATTGGAGCACTGTACGTACGGCGTAAGCCGAGGATTCGCATCGAAGCGCAGATTCACGGTGGTGGACACGAACGCGGTATGCGATCCGGTACCCTGCCTACCCATCAGATAGTAGGGATGGGCGAAGCGTTTCGATTGGCGCATGAAGAAATGGCAGAAGAGTGTGCACGCATCGAGGCGTTACGCGATCGATTGTATGATGGTCTGAAAGACATGGAAGAGGTCTATGTGAACGGCGATCTCGAACAGCGAATTCCCGGCAATCTGAACATAAGCTTTAACTACGTTGAAGGTGAGAGCCTGATGATGTCGTTGAAGGATATTGCTGTATCCAGCGGGTCAGCGTGTACCAGCGACAGCTTGGAGCCCTCTTATGTGCTCAGAGCGCTGGGGCGTAACGACGAGCTTGCACACAGCTCGCTGCGTTTTACTTTGGGGCGCTTTACCACTGAAGAAGAAGTCGACTTTACTATTGCCGAGGTCAGAAAGGCGGTAGAAAAGCTGCGCGATCTCTCTCCGCTTTGGGATATGTACAAAGACGGCGTCGATTTGGATACTGTGCAGTGGGCAGCGCACTAGCCATCGAACGATCAAACACTAATACACTTAACAAAGACAGGAAATTACCATGGCATATAGCGACAAAGTGATTGACCACTACGAGAACCCGCGTAACGTCGGCAAAATGGACGCCAACGACAGTAACGTCGGCACCGGTATGGTGGGTGCGCCGGCGTGTGGTGACGTAATGAGACTTCAGATCAAAATCAACGATGACGGTGTCATCGAAGATGCAAAGTTCAAGACCTACGGTTGTGGTTCGGCAATAGCCTCATCTTCTCTGGTTACCGAGATGGTCAAGGGCAAGACCCTCGATGAGGCGGCTGCTATAAAGAACATGGAAATAGTTGAAGAGCTTGCTTTACCTCCTGTAAAGATTCACTGCTCGGTACTTGCTGAAGATGCTATTGCTGCGGCAATTGCTGATCTGCGTGAAAAGCGTGGTGAAGAATCCAGTGCTGAAAGCGCTGCTTAGGACTGGAAGCTAACATGGCTATAACGCTCACCGATGCGGCTGCAGACCGGGTAAAAAACTTTATCGATAATCGCGGTAAGGGGGTTGGTCTGCGGCTGGGTGTGCGCACTACCGGATGTTCCGGTATGGCTTATGTGCTCGAATTCGCCGATGAAGTCGAAGAGACCGATGTTGTTTTTGAAGACAACGACGTAAAAGTCGTTGTCGATCCAAAGAGCCTTGTGTACCTCGACGGAACAGAACTGGATTTTGGAAAGGAAGGGCTGAACGAGGGCTTTAAGTTTAAAAACCCTAACGTGAAAGACGAATGCGGTTGTGGCGAAAGTTTTAACGTTTGATGGTTGGTGATCGACGGTGAACGCACCACAGCCAGACGTTAGGCAAAATTTTTTTGAATTGTTCGAGCTGCCTGTCAGTTGCAGTGTCGACCGTGTTGCGCTTCGCAGTAAATACATGACATTGCAGCGGCAGTTCCATCCAGACCGGTATGCCGCTGCAGATGAGCAACACCGTCGTGTCGCGGCGCAGATTGCGGCGCGGGTCAATGAGGCGCACGATACACTCATCAATCCTTTGAAGTGCGCCGAGTATTGTCTGACATTGCAGGGTGTGGACGTCGGTGCGGAAACTGATTCGTCAATGGATCCTCAGTTTTTGATGGAGCAGATGGAGTGGCGTGAGACACTCGAAGATATAAACGATGCCGGCGATGATGCTGAGCGCCAGCTCGAATCTCTGCGGGAAGACATTAGATCGACTATTGAAACAATCTCCAAGGACACCCGGGCGCATCTCGATGCAAATGAAGTTGTTGTAGCGAGAGACCTGATTCGAAAGTGGCAGTTCCTCGTTAAAATAGATAAAGAAGCGCAAGCTGTGGCGGCAAAGCTTGATGCGTAGCGTGTGTGACCACTCAGCGCGGTTGCGGTCACGCGCAACCGGCGGATGCGTGATGGTCGGTCGGTCAGTCATTCTGCCAGTCCGATAACAGTACCCTGAGAGAATTTTAAAGTGGCATTGCTGCAAATTTCCGAGCCTGGACAGTCGACTGCTCCGCATCAACATCGCCTTGCGGCAGGTATTGATCTGGGCACCACGAATTCACTGGTGGCGACAGTGCGAAGCGGTCTGGCGGAAACGCTGCCGGACGCGTCGGGAAACGCAATGCTGCCATCCGTTGTTTGCTTTGATAGCCACGGTGTCGCCGCTATTGGTGTTCAGGCGCGTGAGCAGGCGGCGCTTAATCCTCACAACACGATAAGTTCGGTCAAACGTCTTATCGGGCTTAGCCATGCTGAAATTGCTGGCAGTTACCCCTTTGTCCGACTTGAGTCTACGGATGACTCTGTGCCCAGGCTTTCAACTGCCGCCGGCGGTGTGACAGCCATTGAAGTCTCTGCACAAATCCTGTCGGCATTGCGGGATCGTGCGGTGGCGTCTCTCGGAGGTGACCTGGCTGGTGTTGTGATTACCGTGCCGGCTTACTTCGACGACAGCCAGCGCCAGGCGACTAAAGATGCTGCGCAGCTGGCAGGGTTGAAAGTATTGCGCCTGATTAATGAGCCGACTGCAGCTGCGATCGCCTATGGCATTGATAAAAAAGACAGTGATACCACAATCGCCGTATATGATCTGGGGGGCGGTACTTTTGATATCTCGATACTGAAGCTTGAGCGTGGCGTTTTTGAAGTGCTTGCAACTGCGGGTGATACCGCGTTGGGTGGTGATGATATAGACAATGCGATTGTCCAGTGGATACTCGATGAGTCAGGTCTTGGCATCGACAACGATGCGGGTTTGCAAAGGCATTTACTTGATGTGGCCAGAAACGCCAAGCATCAGCTAAGCGGTTCCGCTGTAGCAGAGCTAAAGGTCGAGTCAGGCCCTTCGGCATGGACTGGTCAGTTGTCCAGAGAAACGTTCGACGGGTTGATCGAGTCATTGGTTGATCGCACCATTCGCGCTTGTAAAAGTACATTGAATGACGCCAGTTTGAATGCTTCGGATATCGAAGAGGTCGTCATGGTGGGTGGTTCCACCCGCGTACCGCTGGTAAGAGAAACGGTCAGTGCCTTTTTTAAACAAGACGTGCTAACCAGTATTGATCCTGATGAGGTCGTTGCTGTTGGTGCAGCGTTGCAAGCGGATATATTGGTTGGAAACAAACCCGATAGTGATCTGCTGTTGCTTGACGTCGTGCCCTTATCATTGGGTATTGAAACAATGGGCGGGCTTACCGAGCATATCATTCCGCGCAACACCACTATTCCTGTGGCCAGAGCGCAGGAATTTACCACTTACAAAGACGGTCAGACTGCGATGGCGCTGCATGTCGTTCAGGGTGAGCGTGATCTGGTGCAGGACTGCCGTTCGCTCGGTCGTTTCGAGCTTCGCGGCATACCACCAATGGTCGCAGGTCAGGCGCGCATTCAAGTGACTTTTCAGGTGGATGCAGATGGGTTGCTGACGGTGGCTGCAACTGAGCAGACCAGTGGTGTCGCAGCCGAGGTTCATATAAAACCATCCTACGGATTGTCTGATGGCGAGATTGAAACAATGATCCGGGATTCGATGAAGCATGCCGAGTCGGATGTGCAGTTGCGCATGTTGCAGGAGCAGAGAGTCGAGGCTGATCGAACAATCGAAGCGCTTGATGCTGCGATGCAAAAAGATGCTGAAGCGTTTTTAAGCGCTGAGGAAAAGTCACAAATTCTGTCCGCCAAAGATACGCTGATAGCAGCGCGAGAGGGTGAGGACAGTGATCAGATAAAAAAAGCGCTTCGCGATCTGGAAGCGGCGAGTCAGGCTTATGTTGCCAGACGCATGAATGCCACCGTTGGTGATTTAATGCGTGGCACTACTATCAGCAATTACGAATAAAACAGGAACCTTCCTCTTCGATGCCAAAGATAACTGTACAACCGCATGAAGAAATCTGCCCTCAGGGCGCGACGATTGATGTGGAGAGTGGCACATCAATATGCGATGCGTTACTGGGTGCGCATATTCATATCGAACACGCGTGCGAAAAGTCGTGTGCCTGCACTACATGTCATGTTTACGTGCGTGAAGGTATAGACTCCCTGGAAGAAGCGACGGAGCTCGAAGAAGACTATCTCGATAAAGCCTGGGGCGTTGATCCTGAGTCACGGCTGAGCTGCCAGGCGATCGTCGAAGATAACGACCTGGTGGTGGAAATACCGAAATACACCATAAATATGGTGTCGGAAAATCATTGATACTTGCGTGGAGTTAGTACCGAATGGCACTTAAGTGGACTGATTCGCTTGAAATAGCAATCCAGCTCGATGAGGCACATCCAGACGTGGATCCACAGTTGATCAGGTTTACCGATCTGCACACCTGGGTGACCGGACTGGATGAATTCGATGATGACCCGCAGAAATCCAACGAAAAAATACTCGAAGCTATCCAAATGCTTTGGATGGAAGAGCGTGAAGAGTAAGTTATTTATTTTTGATTCGGACGTGGATACCTTGGAAAAACGCGTCTATTCTTAAGTTTGTTAACCGGTGTTGAAAACTAAGGTTTGACGGCGGATTACAGCACGAGTAAAATCCCGCCTCTTAAGTGTCGGAAACGGTGTTTGAAATCGGGGCATAGCGCAGCCTGGTAGCGCATCTGCTTTGGGAGCAGAGGGTCGCAGGTTCGAATCCTGCTGCCCCGACCAAGTCTTTTTGGCCTTTTCGATCACTTAACCCGGCTGACGGCGAATAAATGCGCCCGTAGCTCATTTGGATAGAGCATCGGCCTTCTAAGCCGAGGGTAGCAGGTTCGAATCCTGCCGGGC
>JAHDHK010000098.1:1782-18065 GCA_020631335.1 Chromatiales bacterium | reverse complement strand
CGGTACCCGGTCGTATGGAAGTTACCCGGGTGGGTAACGGTGTATCGGTTATTGTGGACTATGCGCACAATCCGCATGCGCTCGAGTCGGCATTAAAGAGTATTGCCAGTCATGTGGCAGGGCAGCTGGTGGTGGTGTTTGGTTGCGGTGGTGATCGCGACCAGGGAAAACGTCCGCTGATGGCGGCGGTTGCCGAAAAATATGCTGATCAGTGTATCGTCACCGATGACAACCCCCGTCATGAAAACGGTGATGACATCGTTAAGCAGATCCTTACCGGATTCAGTCAGGTTGAAAAAGTAACCGTAGAAAGAGACCGGAAAAAAGCGATTCGTTCAGCGCTGACGAATGCCGGTCAGGGTGACATCGTGGTAATCGCCGGAAAGGGACATGAAGACTATCAACTGATCGGCGATCAGCGGCTGGACTTCAGCGACAGTCAGGTCATCAATGAGTATGCACTGGAGCTGGTCTCATGATGCTGCTGTTGTCGCAATGGCTGATGGAGTTTGACGAGGGCTTTCGTGTTGTTCAATACATTACTCTGCGCGCTATCTTTGCCGCGCTAACGTCGCTGGTTGCCTGTTTGTTGTTCGGGCCGGCGATGATCCGCTGGTTGCAGAGTGCCAGTATCGGGCAGAGTGTTCGTGACGACGGGCCGAGCACACACTTGTCAAAAGCCGGTACACCGACCATGGGGGGGGCGATGATTCTGGTGGCGATTGCCGTAAGTATGCTGCTGTGGTCGGACCTGTCGGTTAAGTATGTCTGGGTGGTGCTGTTTGTGATGACCACATTCGGTGCTATCGGCTGGGTGGATGACTATCGCAAGGTGATGTTAAAAAATTCTGACGGTCTTTCTGCATCAGCCAAGTATTTATACCAGTCAATTGCTGCATTGGCGGCTGCTGTGTTTATCTACCACACCGCGCGAAGTTCTGCTGAAGTCAGTCTGCTGATTCCCTATGTAAAAGATGTGTCGTTGTTTCTCGGTTGGTTGTTTATTCCTTTTACCTATTTTGTCATCGTCGGTTGTAGTAATGCGGTGAATCTAACCGATGGTCTTGACGGTCTGGCCATTATGCCTTCGGTGATGGTGGCCGCCGGCCTGGGTATATTTGCCTACGTGACCGGGCATTCGGTGTTCTCTGAGTATCTGGGAATACCCGGCATTACCGGTGTGGGCGAACTGACTGTTTTTTGTTCGAGTCTGGTCGGGGCCGGTTTGGGATTCTTGTGGTTTAACACTTATCCGGCGCAGGTGTTTATGGGAGATGTTGGTGCGCTTGCACTGGGAGCGGCAATCGGTGTGACCGCTGTGCTGGTGCGGCAGGAGATTGTGCTGTTCATTATGGGTGGTGTGTTTGTCATGGAGACGGTCAGTGTGATGCTGCAGGTTGCATCATTCAAACTGACTGGTAAGAGAATCTTTCAGATGGCGCCATTGCATCATCATTTTGAACTTAAGGGCTGGCCGGAGCCGCGCGTGATTGTGCGTTTCTGGATTATCACTTTCATACTGGTGCTGGTGGGAATGGCCAGCCTGAAGATTCGATAGTATGAAAATAGAACGCGCGCTAATAGTCGGTTTGGGTGTCAGTGGCAGGTCGGTGGCACGTTACCTTGCCCGACATAACATTAACTTTGATATCGCCGATCAGAAGACGTCGCTGGATCCTGCTTTAGCAGATGATGAACCGGCGTTGAAACAGGTGCGATATTTTGGTGGTGACTGGTCGGCAGACTTGTTTGGTCAGTATAGTCATCTGGTGGTGAGTCCCGGCATATCCATTCGTAGCGACGCTTTTGAACATGCCGCATCCATGGGGGTGGAAGTCATTGGTGATGTCGAATTGTTTGCCCGGGCGGTGACTAAACCGGTGCTCGCGGTTACCGGCTCCAACGGCAAGAGTACTGTGGTGAGTATGGCCGGGGCGTTGTTGAATGCAGCCGGACTTCGCGCGAGCGTCGTCGGTAATGTCGGGAAACCTTGTCTGGATGCTCTGGACGATCAGCAGGTGGATGCATACGTGCTGGAGTTATCCAGTTTTCAACTGGAAACAACTACCTCGCTTCGGGCGCATGCTGCCTGTGTGCTGAATGTGTGTGAGGATCATTTAGATCGTTATAACGGACTTGAAGATTATGCCGCTGTAAAGCGCAGCATCTATAACGACGCACTCAATATTGTGTATAACAATCAGGATCACCGAACCCGTCCTGATACTGGCGCAACCGGGGTGACATTCTCTTTGCAGAATGACGGTGCTGAGTGGTACGCGTCAGAAGGACTTCTGTGTGGTCCTTCAACCAGAGTCGATGCGCAGGTGCTGAAAGTTTCCGGTGGCCATAACCGGTCGAATGCGCTTGCTGCGATGGCACTGGCTTCCACGCTTGTTGATCTGCCGGCTGATCAAGCGGCAGCCAGTGATGTATATGCCACAGGTTTGGCTTCCTTCAATGGATTGCCACATCGAGCCGAGCTCGTTTGCACCCGACACGAGGTGAGTTGGTTTAATGATTCCAAAGGGACCAATGTCGGTGCCTGTATCAGTGCGATTGAGGGAATGGATCGCACCGTTGTGTTAATTGCCGGTGGGCGTGGTAAGAACTCTGACTATCGCCCGATGAAAGATGTCGTCAGTCGCAAATGTCGCGCTGTCATTCTGATCGGTGAAGATGCAATAAAAATAAGTGAAGCGCTGGGGTCTGTGGTGCCTGTCTATTTTGAGCACACCATGCGTGATGCGGTAGAGAAAGCACGTGTCGTCGCGCAGTCAGGTGACTGTGTGTTGCTGTCACCTGCTTGTGCAAGTTTTGATATGTTCAAAAATTTTGAAGTTCGCGGTGCTGTTTTTGCGGATGAGGTGCGTAAGCTATGCGCTTGAACAATACAGGTGCCGGACCTGGCAGTGACAATGCCGATTCACTGGACTACATGCCTATGCATGTCGGGGCCACTGCCGTTAACGCTGCACGTGCAAAACGCCGGACCCACATAGCCTCGGAGCGCGACACTGTAGACTGGGTGTTTTTTCTGTTGGTGGCGCTACTGGCAACCCTGGGACTGGTGATGGTGTTTTCTGCCTCCATTTCATTGTCTGAGCGTTTGCACGAAGACGCATTAAAGCTCGGACGTAATCAGGCTACTTATCTCTGTGTCGGTATTGTCGCCGCAATGGTGGTTTGGAAACTGCCACTGGCGTTGTGGGAGCGATACAGTGTTGTGCTGTTAGCGGGCGGGTTGCTGTTACTGTGTGTGGTGTTGGTTCCCGGTGTCGGTAAAAGCGTCAATGGTGCCCAGCGCTGGATTGACATTGGCGTATCAGTGCAGCCATCAGAGTTTTTCAAGCTGGCTTTGATTGTTTATCTCGCGGGATTTCTGGTAAGAAAGGGCGAGCAGATAAGAAACAATCTGGTGGTATTTGGCACACCGTTGTTCATCGCGGCAATCGCAGCAACCTTGCTTTTAAGTGAGCCGGACTTCGGTGCCACCGTCGTGGTGGTTTTTACTGTACTTGCAATGATGTTTACCGCCGGGGTGAGAAAGCGGCATTTCTTCGTTGTTTTTGCAGCGGCAATACCGTTTGCACTGTTGGCTATCTATGCGTCTCCCTATCGCAGAACCCGCCTGTTGAGTTTTATTAACCCGTGGGACGACCCGTTTGCGACTGATTTCCAATTGACGCAGGCGTTAATAGCTATAGGACGTGGTTCTTTCAACGGGGTGGGATTGGGTAACAGCGTACAGAAGATGCACTACCTGCCTGAGCCGCATACGGACTTTGTGTTTGCGGTTACCGCGGAGGAGCTCGGCCTCGTGGGTGTGACCATTGTGCTGGCATTGTTCGCTCTGATTGTGTCACGTTGTTTTCGTATTGCGAGAAACGCTGAGCGCGCAGGGCATTTGTTTGCTTCACATGTGGCGACAGGCATTGGCTTCTGGCTTGGTTTTCAGACCTTCATTAACATCGGCGCCAATGTAGGTGTGCTGCCAACTAAAGGCATCACGCTGCCGTTGTTCAGCTATGGAGGTACCAGTGTGCTGGTGGTTTGTATTGCCTGTGCGATGGTGATGCGGGTGCATCGTGAGGTTGCCGAACACACTGCGGCAGATTTACGCAAGCAGGTAGAGAATCGCTTAGGCGTCAGTGGAGCCCCGGTTGGTGTCTCTGACAGGGTGGCGCACAGTGTCTGACATGCGCACCGTAATTATTGCAGCCGGTGGAACCGGTGGCCATGTATTTCCGGCACTCGCAGTGGCCGATGAACTGATCGCACGTGATGTGAAAGTGTTGTGGGTCGGAACCGACCGGGGGATGGAATCCCGACTGATACCCGCGCATGGACTTCCACTTGAGATTCTGCGTGTAACCGCGCTTCGAGGCAGGGGATTATTAGCCCGGGTAAAAAGCGTGTTTATGTTGCTGAGTTCTGTGTTGCGCTCTATTCAAATAATCAGGAAGGAAAAGCCTGCGGCGGTTCTTGGCATGGGCGGTTATGTTGCCGGTCCGGTGTGTGTGGCGGCAAAACTGTGCCGCCGACGTACTGTAATGCATGAACAGAATGCCGTGGCAGGGATGACGAACCGGATCGTCAGTAAGTTTGCCAGCCGTGTGCTTGAGGCGGTGCCCGGGACCTTTACCCCTTCAATTGCCGCGGTACACACAGGTAACCCGGTGCGTAAAGACATACTGCTATTGCCCTCACCACGTGATCGGATGCTGGATCGCAGTGGTCCGGTCCGGATTCTGGTGGTGGGCGGCAGTCAGGGTGCACGCGCGTTGAATGAAGTGCTGCCACGTGCACTGGCAATCACAACGATTGATGTCGAAGTTCGACACCAGGCCGGACAAGGCAATATGCAGCCCACCCGTGAGGCTTATCGGCAGTGTCGTGTGCAGGCTGAGGTCAGTGAGTTTATAGAAGATATGGCGGCCGCCTACGGGTGGGCTGATCTGATGATCTGTCGTGCCGGTGCGATGACCGTGGCAGAGGTGTCTGCCGTTGGTATTGCATCGCTGCTGGTTCCTTACCCTTACGCGGTTGATGATCATCAAACGGCCAATGGTCGTTTTCTGGTGCAGTCAAATGCAGCGGTAATGGTGCAGGAATCGCAATTGAACGCTGCGACACTCGCCGAACATTTGCAGGCGCTTTGTGCAGATCGCACGCGACTACTGGACATGGCAATGAGTGCTCGAAGAGTTTCCCGACGCAACGCAACAGAGTTGGTGGTTAATGAAATCATTGGAGAGGCCGCATGAGCTTTCCAGCCAGTAGTGTCAGAGTTCAAAACTGGATGCGTCGCATTGATGGAATGCACTTTGTCGGCATTGGTGGCGTCGGCATGGGGGGAATTGCCGAGGTAATGATTAACCTGGGCTACAGTGTCAGTGGCTCGGACACCTCACGCAATGCGCTGGTTAAAAGGCTGCAGTCTCTCGGTGCCAGAGTCTTTCAGGGACACAGTGCCGAGAACGTTGAAGGTGTGGACGTGGTGATCGTGTCGTCTGCCATCTCCGAAGACAACCCCGAAGTTATGGCGGCGCGTCAGAACCGTATACCCGTTATCCGCCGTGCCGAGATGCTCGGGGAGTTAATGCGTTTTAAGCAGGGCATCGCGGTTGCCGGCACCCACGGGAAGACGACAACCACCAGTCTGGTAGCGAGCGTGCTGACCGAAGGCGGGATGGATCCGACCTATGTCATCGGCGGCAAACTGAATAGCTCTGCAACCAATGCCTACCTTGGCAAGTCCGAATGGCTGGTGGCAGAGGCCGACGAAAGCGATGCTTCGTTTCTGTTGCTGCAGCCGGTGATCGCGATTGTGACTAACATCGATGCGGATCACCTGTCGTCGTATGAAAATGACTTTGATCGTTTAAAGCAGGCGTTTGTCGACTTTCTGCAACACCTGCCTTTCTATGGTCTGGCAGTGATGTGTATTGACGACGATACCGTCAAAGCACTTGTTGATCGCATTGCAAGACCGGTGATGACATACGGATTTGATGAAGAAGCCGACGTCAGGGGCTTTAACTTCCAGCAGGATCAAATGAAGTCATGCTTTGACGTCAGGCTGCCTGATGGCAGCGAGATGCGACAAATTACCCTGAACCTGCCCGGCTTGCACAATGCCCAGAATGCACTGGCGGCAGTTGCAGTGGGTTGGGAACTTGGCTTACGCCCGACGAACATGCGTCAGTCGTTCCAGCATTTTCAGGGAATCGGCCGGCGTGCCCAGCCATTGGGTGCGTTGTATTTTGAAGGGGGTAAGGCTGAGCTTTACGATGACTACGGCCATCATCCGCGTGAAGTGGCCGCTACCCTGAAAGCCATTGCCGCCGGCAGGCCGGACAATCGTCTTGTGGTTGTATTTCAACCGCATCGCTACACGCGTACACGCGATCTGTTCGATGACTTTACCGAAGTGCTCAGCGACGCAGATGTCCTGTTGCTTACCGAGGTTTATCCGGCGGGTGAAGCGCCCATTCCCGGTGCTGACGGCAGGGCGCTGGCGCGTGCTATACGTCAGCGTGGTGTGATCGATCCGATTTTTGTCAGTGAAATAGAATCGGTACCGCAAACTCTGCGCGGCGTACTGGCCGATGGCGATGTGGTACTCACGCTGGGGGCCGGATCTGTCGGCGCACTGGCCAGCTCACTACCCGATGAATTTACCGCAGAGGTGGTCAGTCATGCGTAAGTCCATGATGTATCAGCTTGTCGGGGTGTCGGTCATACCGGCGTTTTCGGGAGTTGTTTTATGAATAACGTGAGTCAGCCGGTATCACCGGTCGAACTGGAACGTACCCCTGTGTCAGGTGTCGGGGTGGTCGTCGCACTGACATTGCTGGTGGTGATTTTTATCATCGGCCACATGACGGTTAATCACTTCCGCAACCCTGGACGTTTTCCGATTCGAACGGTGGTTGTCGAAGGAGCGTACCAGTACACCAGTCAGAATCAACTCAAACAGCGGGTATTGTCTCAGGCGGACAGAGGATTCTTTAATCTGGATATCTCTACCATTCAACAAGAGGTTGAAGATCTGCCGTGGGTGGATCGAGCCTATGTTCGACGCATCTGGCCCGAGAGTATCAATGTGCTGATCGAGGAACACACCCCGGTGGCGAGATGGGGTAATGAAGGACTGGTCAGTGATAAATTCAAATTGTTTTTTCCGCCCCGCCTTGCCAGTGCACAGGATGTACTGCTTACCGAGATGGTGGGCGATCTGCCGGTGTTGCATTCACCAGCACGAAGGCATGCAGCTTTGCTGAAGTTGCATAGAGACACCGAGCCTTTGTTCAAGGCGATTGAAGCGCCGTTAATGGGTATAAAAGAAGATGAAAGACGGTCGGTGACACTGATGCTCGATGGTGATGTACAGGTTATTATCGGGCACCGTTTGATTGCCGAACGAATAGAAAGATTTGCAGATATATTTCGATCCTATGTCGCGCCGGTATACGATGATGTAGCGCGAGTGGATATGCGATACACAAACGGGTTCGCAATGGCGAGAAAAAGTGAGTTGTTAAACAGTGCGAGGGTTAACTGATGGCGGTTGCTTCTGAACAGAGAATTGTCGTTGGTCTGGATATCGGCACATCGAAAATTGTGGCGATAATCGCGAAAGTTTTTGATGACGATCGAATCGAAATTATCGGTTTGGGTCATAAGCCTTCGCAGGGCCTGAAAAAGGGTGTCGTGGTTAATATTGAATCCACTGTCTCTGCGATTGAAGCGGCGGTCAATGAAGCTGAGTTAATGGCTGGTGTTCAGGTTAAATCGGTTTACGCTGGTATTGCCGGCAGCCATATAAAAAGCATGAATTCACATGGTATCGTTGCGATTAAAGAAGGTGAGGTATCCGATAACGACGTTGAGCGTGTTATTGATGCAGCGAAGGCGGTGGCAATTCCTGCGGATCAAAGAATCCTGCATGTGTTACCGCAGGAGTTTATTATCGATAGCCAGGAGGGTATACGTGAGCCGATCGGCATGTCCGGTGTGCGGCTGGAGGCCAAGGTACATCTGGTAACAGGTTCTGTGAGTGCGTCGCAGAATATAATCAAGTGTGTACAACGATGCGGCCTCGAAGTTCAGGATATCATCCTGGAGCAACTCGCCTCGTCGTTTTCGGTACTGACAGAAGATGAAAAAGATCTGGGTGTTTGTCTTGTTGATATAGGAGGGGGAACAACTGATATAGTGGTGTTTACCGATGGTGCGATACAGCATACGGCAGTGCTTCCTATTGCAGGAGATCAGGTAACCAACGATATCGCAGTCGCGTTGCGCACACCTACCCAGTACGCTGAAGACATTAAAACCCGCTATGCGTGTGCGTTAAGGCAGAAAGCACAACCTGACGAAGTTATCGAGGTACCCGGTGTTGGTGACAGACCGCCAAGGGAGCTGGAGCGTCAAACACTGGCAGAAGTGGTAGAGCCGCGATACGAAGAGCTTTTTTCTCTGGTGTATTCAGAATTACAGCGAAGTGGTTTTGAAGAGGCTTGTGGTTCAGGGATTGTTCTAACAGGAGGTAGTTCGAAAATCGAAGGAGCAGTTGAGTTGGCAGAAGAAGTATTCCATATGCCTGTGCGTTTAGGTGAACCGCAGAATATTCACGGGTTGGCTGATGTGGTGTGTAATCCAATCCACGCAACAGGTGTAGGTCTGGTGATGTATGGACAGAAGTCCGGAGGTGAGCCCGGACTGGAGAGGAGAGGGGGCGAATCAAGTGAGGAGGGGATACTTGAGCGAATGAAAAATTGGTTCAAAAGAAACTTTTAGCGGTAATTGATTTTTATTTTGTTATTTGCAAACAACCGAGGGTGAGTAATGTTTCAATATGATGTTAATCAAAATCAGGCAGCTGTAATAAAGCTGATCGGCGTTGGCGGCGGCGGTGGTAATGCGGTAGAGCACATGATGAACGCCAACATTCACGGCGTTGAATACATATGTGCCAATACAGACGCACAGGTACTTTCAAAGATGGGTGCGAAAAGCACCATTCAGTTGGGTACAGAAATAACCAAGGGACTGGGTGCAGGTACCAACCCTGATATCGGCAGGCAGGCAGCCCAGGAAGATCGTGATCACATCGCACAGGTGATCAACGGTGCGGATATGCTGTTTTTAACTGCCGGTATGGGTGGCGGAACCGGCACTGGTGCGATTCCTGTGATCGCGTCAATTGCCAAGGACCTGGGTATTCTGACTGTGGCGGTAGTCACTAAGCCATTCCCGTTTGAAGGTGGCAAGCGACGCCAGGTCGCCGAAGAGGGGCTGATCGAGCTGCGTCAGCACGTGGATTCTTTGATTGTGGTTCCTAATGAGAAACTGCTGACTAATCTTGGACCTAACGTCACAGTATTGCAGGCGTTCAAGGCAGCCAATGATGTGTTGAAAAATGCGGTACAGGGTATTGCTGAAATCATCACCAACCCGGGTCTGATCAACGTCGATTTCGCAGATGTGCGTGCAGTAATGTCCGAGATGGGTAAGGCAATGATGGGGACTGGCAGCGGTCACGGTGAAAATCGTGCGCTCGAAGCCGCTACCGGAGCGACGCAAAGCCCGCTGCTTGATGATATTAATCTGAAAGGTGCCAGAGGCATTCTGTGTAACATCACCGCCGGTGCCGATTTGTCTATGCACGAATTTCAACAGGTGGGTGATGTCATTGAAGAGATTGCCGCCGCTGACGCCAATGTGGTGATCGGCACCTCGATCGATAAAGAAATGGAAGGCGAGATTCGGGTCACCGTTGTGGCGACAGGTCTGGTAGACGAACGTGCCAAAAAGCCTATGCGTATCGTTAGCTCCGATGAGAAAAAGCCGGCTGCGGGCTTTGATCAGTACGATAAGCCTGCAATCGGTCGAGTAAAAAAGTCGACTGATGATCGCCGTCGTGCGCCGGCACGCAACCCACATGAAACCAATCAAGGTGCCCCGGGCGCTCAGATAGATCTGGCCAATGTGGAGCGTGAAGACGACGAGCTGGACTATCTCGATCTGCCCACATTTCTGCGTCGACAGGCGGACTGAAAGCGCGTTGAAAGTGTGAACGGGTGGTTGTGATGACCGCCCGTCCCTCGACGCCTGACAGTATTCAGTTGAAATTCACGCTGTGCGCCACAATATGTTCGCGGCGGTTGGCAGTGTTAGCACCTGCGGCTGGTCTATAATTACCATCGTTTAACGTGCTGGTGATTCGTGTGCCTGATGCATTAGCATGAAGGCTTGGTCGCCAACAACTCATTGGTTGGCGGCAAACAGTTCTTTTTGCTTTTAGTTAAGCAGTCAATACCCCCGCACGGGGACATGCCGAAAAGGATAATAACAGGTGATCCGTCAGCGAACGCTCAACAACCCGATCCACGCGACCGGCGTGGGCCTGCACACTGGGCGTAAGGTCTATCTCACTCTGTCTCCAGCGCCAATCAATACCGGGATAGTATTCAGAAGAGACATGGGCTCAGAGGTCGTCAGCATTCCGGCTGTGGCCAGTCGAGTCGTCTCCACTGAGCTGGCAACTACCATCGGTGATGACAAGGGCAATACCATTTCAACCATCGAACACCTGATGGCGGCTTTTGCAGGTCTGGGAATAGACAACTGTTTTGTCGACGTCAGCGCCCGTGAAGTGCCGATCATGGATGGCAGTGCCGCACCGTTTATTTTTCTGATTCAGTCTGCCGGTATTAGAGAACAGGTAGCCCCCAAGAGTTTCGTGAAGATCAAGCGCTCGCTGGTGGTGGAAGAAGACGACAAGTGGGTCCGGTTTGATCCCTACGACGGTTTTCGGGTGAATTTTGAAATTAATTTCACGCACCCTGCCATTTCAGAAGGGTCGCAAAAAGCGGTCATCGATTTTTCATCTACTTCCTTTGTACGTGAAATAAGCCGTGCCCGAACCTTCGGCTTTATGAGTGATATTGAAAATCTTCGAAAAAGAGATCTGGCGCTAGGCGGCTGTCTGGATAACGCCATCGTTGTCGACAACTACAAGGTGCTGAACACCGACGGGCTCAGATACGATGATGAGTTCGTCCGGCACAAGATTCTCGATGCCATCGGCGATCTGTTCCAGCTGGGACGCGGTGTGATCGGACAACTTACCGGCTACAAGTCCGGGCATGGTCTGAACAACAAGCTGGTTCGTGCGTTGCTGGAGCAACCCGACTCCTGGGAAGAAGTGACTTTTGAAGAGGAAGAGGGACCGATCGTCTACTCTCAGCCGCTGGCGGTTGCCAGCTGACGCAGGCCATCATGTCAAAGTAGCCGCCGACTGAGTGACGGCGGCCTGTAGTACTGCGGTATCAATGTCTACTGCTAAGGACGAGGGGTAACCGGCGGCATGCTTCTGGCGGTTACAGCCCGTATCACCGTCCCGTTCTTGCTCAACACCTTTCTCACCTCGGCGTCATAGAATCTCAACTTGGAGCTCCACGCCGGGGACTCGCAGAAAACGGTCAGGGTTGTGTCTTCCAGCGACGCGTAAACCACCTTTTTCATGACGTCCGGCGGCAGCGCGAGCACCAGCAGGTCCTTGATTCTCTGCCATTCTCCAGACTTTTTAACCAGTTTCGGGTCGAGGTATTGATTTAATTGCTGCATTGTCGCGTCCGCGTCACTCGGGTGCAGTGTAACAGCTGTGCGCCGGGGCTTACGGATAAGATCAGCTGTCGGGTGACAGGACATCAGGCTGTTGCCTGTTGCTCAGTGTGCGCGGGTGTCTAGAGTATTCCGCGAGAACAGCGGTCGGGTTTCAACGGCGAGCGCCATGTGATCAGCTGATAATTTCTAAACGACGCTGATGAGCGTTAAAATTGCATGATTGTCCGAATCTTTGCGGTTCTGCCTTGTTTACGCCGGTCTTGCCCACATTTTCTGTTTCGCAAGTAAGCGGCCCGTCAGACAAGTCGCGATAATTCTCACTCCTGATAACATACAGCGCTCGTGCGAACTTTGGATCATCAGAAATGACAAAACTACAGGCTCGGGTAGCTGACAAATGATTGGCAATCTGGTTAAGAAATTTGTTGGTAGTCGAAATGACCGACTGGTGAAGCAATACCAGAAGCAGGTAATAGCGGCCAACCAGTATACCGATGCATGTGCTGCACTCAGTGATGATCAGCTCAGGGCGAAAACGGATGAGCTCAAGGGTCGCGTCGCTGATGGTGCCTCACTCGATGACCTGCTGCCGGAGGCCTTTGCAGTGGTGCGTGAAGCCGGCACCCGGGCGCTGGGTATGCGGCACTACGATGTCCAGTTCATCGGCGGTGCCGTACTCCATGACGGCAAGATTGCCGAGATGCGCACCGGTGAAGGTAAAACACTGGTGGCAACCACGGCTGTCTATCTGAATGCACTCACTGGCAAAGGGGTGCATGTGGTGACGGTGAACGACTACCTCGCTCAGCGCGACGCCGAGTGGATGGGAGCGGTCTACAAATTTCTCGGTTTAACTGTAGGTGTCATCGTGGGCGGGCTCGACTCCGCCACCCGCCGCGAGGCCTATGCGGCGGATGTGACCTACGGCACCAACAACGAATTCGGCTTCGACTACCTGCGCGACAACATGGCTATGTCGGCAAACGACAAGGTTCAGCGCGGGTTGCACTACGCCATCGTCGATGAGGTTGATTCAATACTTATTGACGAGGCCAGAACACCGCTGATTATTTCCGGCCCGACCAGCGAGAGCAGTGAAACCTACGCCAGCGTGGATAAGGTGATCCCGAAACTGCAGGCGGTTGTCGAGGAAGATGGCCCGGGAGACTTCACCGTTGATGAAAAGGCCAAACAGGTACACCTGACTGAAACCGGGATGGATCGCATTGAGCAGGTGTTGGTCGAGCACGGGTTGCTCGGCGAAAACGATAGCCTGTATGACCCTGCCTATATCAGCCTGCTGCATCATTTGAACGCCGGGTTGCGGGCACATGCGATCTACAAGAAAGATATCGATTACATCGTTGCTGACAACCAGATTGTCATTGTCGATGAATTCACCGGTCGCACCATGGCCGGGCGTCGTTGGTCTGACGGCCTGCATCAGGCGGTAGAGGCGAAAGAGGGCGTCACGATTCATCAGGAAAACCAGACCCTGGCATCCATTACCTACCAGAACTACTTCCGCCTTTATGAAAAGCTGGCGGGTATGACAGGTACTGCAGATACCGAGGCATTTGAATTTCAGTCGATCTACAACCTGGAAGTGGTGGTAATTCCCACCCACAAGAATATGATCCGCGATGATCGCGGAGACCTCATCTATCTGACACAGCGTGAGAAGTACGAAGCAATCGTTGAAGACATAGAAGATTGTTCTGCGCGTAAACAACCGGTGCTGGTGGGCACTACCTCTATCGAAACGTCGGAATACTTATCTAACCTGCTCGATAAAAAGAGCATCAAACACGAAGTGCTGAATGCCAAACAGCATGAGCGTGAAGCACAGATTATTGCTGATGCCGGTCGACCGGGTGCGGTGACCATTGCGACCAATATGGCCGGCCGGGGTACCGATATCGTGCTGGGCGGCAACCTCGAATCAGAGCTTGAAAACCTCGGCGAGGTCGAGGACAGCGAAACGTCCAGACGTACGCAGGAGTGGGAGCAGCGACACAAACAAGTACTCGAATCAGGCGGCCTGCATATCATTGGTACAGAGCGTCATGAGAGTCGTCGGATCGACAATCAGCTCAGAGGTCGTTCCGGAAGACAGGGTGATGCGGGATCTTCCCGTTTTTATCTGTCTCTTGAAGATAACCTGATGCGTATTTTTGCCTCCGAGCGCATCGGTAACATCATGCAAAAGCTTGGTATGGAAGAGGGAGAAGCGATAGAACACTCTCTGGTGACGCGGGCCATCGAGAATGCACAACGTAAGGTTGAAGGGCACAACTTCGATATTCGAAAACATCTCCTCGAGTACGATGATGTGGCGAATGATCAGCGTAAAGTGATATACGAGCAGCGCGATGACCTGATCGATGCGGACGACGTGTCTGAAAACGTGACAGCCATGCGCGAAGATGCGGTTGAAACCCTGATGAACGAATATGTGCCGCCGGGCTCGATGGATGAGATCTGGGATCTGGAAGGAGCGAGCACTCAAATAAAGTCAGCCTTTGACCTGGAGATAGACCTCAAAGCCGCGCTCGATGCCGATGATGAACTCGATGAAACCGGTTTACAGGAACTGGTCATTGAAAAAATGACTGAAAAATACGAACAGACGGAGGAGCGGGCAGGTACGGATACGCTGCGTCGGTTCGAAAAGTTTGTGATGCTGAAGACGCTTGATGATCACTGGAAAGAGCACCTGGCATCGATGGATTATCTGCGTCAGAGTGTTGGTCTGAGAGGGTATGCACAGAAAAACCCGAAACAGGAATACAAGCGCGAGTCTTTTGAGTTGTTCTCGCACATGCTGGATGAATACAAAAAAGAAGTCGTTGGTGTGCTTGCCAAAGTACAGGTGCAGGATCAGGCTCAGGTAGAGCAGGCTGAAGCACAGGCACAACAGCAGGCGCCGCAGGAAGTTAGCTATGAACACGCTGAAGCGGCCAGTGCGACCGCATCAGCACCGCCACAGGCGAGGCCGCAGGGCCAGTCGGCCGCAGCCCCTATGGTTGAGCCTTATACCCGTGAACAACCCAAAGTCGGTCGTAATGACCCCTGCTGGTGCGGATCGGGAAAGAAGTTCAAGCGGTGTCACGGTAAGTTAGATTAGTGGCGGTCGGGCTTTCGCAACCTGCCAGTCTGGCGCCGGTGGGCGGAGTGCAGCTCGCCGCGACTCACGGCGGGATAAAGAAGGATGCCATCGACGATCTATTAGTGGTGGCACTGGCACCGGACACCGTGGTTGCCGGTGTATTTACTACAAATGCCTATTGTGCAGCACCGGTAACGATTGCGCGTGATCACCTCGCCGGTGGCAGTATCAGAGCGTTGTTGATCAATTCCGGTAACGCCAATGCGGGTACCGGGCGCGAAGGACATCGCGATGCGATGGCATTGTGCGAGGCCTGTGCCGACCAACTGGGTATCAGTGCACAGCAAGTGCTGCCTTTTTCTACCGGTGTGATCGGTCTGCGGTTGCCCGTCGATGCTGTGGCTCAAGGCATCGTCTCTGCAGGCAAAGCGTTAACTGAAAATGCCTGGTTGCCGGCAGCACACGCTATTATGACGACCGACACACTGCCTAAGGCGCTGAGCCGTGAACTGGTGATAAATGATCAAGAAGTGACCATTACCGGCATTTCAAAAGGGTCCGGCATGATCCACCCGAATATGGCCACGATGCTCGCATTTGTTGCCACTGATGCGCTTGTCGATCAGTCGGCGCTTGAGCGAGTTACCAGAAACATCGCTGATCAAACCTTCAACTGTATTACTGTTGATGGTGATACCTCGACAAATGATGCATTTATTACGATGGCCACAGGAGTCGTCTCCAACACTGTGCTCAATGAAGCGCATCCTCAGTGGCAAATCTTTGTTGATGCATTGTTAGAGGTCAGCCATCACCTGGCAACAGCGATCATTAGAGATGGTGAAGGGGCCACAAAGTTTGTCGAGATAGAAGTGTTCGATGGCGAATCTTATGATGCCTGTCGTGAAGTGGCGCTGACAGTGGCACATTCACCACTGGTAAAGACCGCGTTTTTTGCCGGAGACCCGAATCTTGGGAGAATTCTCGCGGCAATCGGCCGCAGCAGAATCAGTGCACTTGATATCAGTCGCGTGTCTCTGACACTTAACGATCTGCCGGTCGTCGTTAACGGCGAGCCCTCAACTGAATACGAAGAGCAGAAAGCTGTTCAAATCATGGCAGAAGAAGCGTTCAAAATATCAATAGGTCTTGGCAGGGGCACGGAGAAAGCCTGCGTATGGACGACCGACCTGTCTTATGATTACGTCAAAATAAACGCTGAATATCGCAGCTGAACACCTGAGCCGGCCACCTGTGTTAACCGGTTGCTGAACCACTGCGTTGCAGCAATAACTGATGGATCGCCTGAACCTGTGGCTGCAGCGCCTCGATTGACCCGCTGTTATCTATAACACTGTCTGCTATGGCCAGTCGCTGTTCGCGATCAGCCTGGCTTTTGAGTATTTGTCGGGCATGTGCTTCTGAGCTGTCGTCGCGTTGCATGACACGGCGTATCTGGGTGTCTATGCTGACATCGACAATAATGATGTGGTCATATTTGTCTTGTTGACCAGTCTCGAGAAGCAAAGGAATCACC
>JAHDHK010000098.1:0-1772 GCA_020631335.1 Chromatiales bacterium | reverse complement strand
ACTACCAGACAATAGGCGACGTTCTCTGCCCGGTGTTGTTCAAGCTTTAGATCGGTCAGTCGTCGCACCTCCGGGTGGACTATAGATTCCAGGTCAGCTCTCGCAGTTTTATCGCTGAACACCACTTCTCTTAATTGCGAGCGATTAAGGGAGCCGTCGGGACTGATCACCTCAACGCCGAAACGCTGTCGAATCAGGGTCAGGCCGGCTGAGCCGGGCTCAACGGCTTGTCTGCTGAGAAGATCAGCATCAATTACCGGCACGCCCAGTGATTGAAAAATATCGCTGACAGCGGTTTTGCCACTGGCGATTCCACCGCTCAGGGCAACGGTCAGCATGGGACAGCGTGTAGTGGTCGGCAGCTAGTCAGAGGCACAGATTCAGTCCGGTAGGTAAACAAATGACAGCTTACAAAATACCGGCCTGCTGAGCGAGAGCCGGATGCCGGTGAACTTGTTTGTATTTCAGGAAAGCAGGTGGTTGGTGTACATCGTGGTGAGTTGCTCGCCCCACATCAGTGCAATCCAGCCTGCGATCGCCAGATACGGACCGAATGGAATCGGCTTGCTGCGCTGATGCTTGAAAACCACCATCATGGTGATACCGATAACGGCTCCTGACAGTGAAGAAAGCAGAATGATTAATGGCAGACTGGCCCAGCCGAGCCATGCCCCCAGGGCTGCCAGCAATTTGAAATCACCAAAGCCCATGCCTTCTTTTCCGGTAATGATTTTGAAAGTCTGGAACACGATCCAAAGGACCATATAGCCGGCTGCAGCACCGATGATGGCCTGATGTGCATCGACAAAAACCGGTACCAGGCTGATCACCAGTCCGAGCCACATCAACGGCAGTGTGATGGAGTCTGGCAGCAGCGTGGTGTGCAAATCGATCAGCGCCAGGCTGATCAGCGACCAGGTAAATACCAATGCTAGTACGGTTTGCCAGGTCGCACCGAATTTCATCGCAACAAGTAAAGACAATATCGCGGTCAGCAGTTCGACCAGAGGATACTGAACAGAAATCGGTGTTTTACAGTTACCGCATTTACCACGCAGGAACAACCAGGAAAGAACAGGAATATTGGCCCAGGCACTGATGAGTTTGTTGCACGACGGGCAGGCCGAACGAGGCACCACCAGATTGAATGGCGGTGGTTCTTCTTCAGTGGGCTCTATTTCAAGAAACTCCTGACACTCTTTGCGCCAGCCTCTTTCCATCATCAGAGGCAGGCGATAAACCACCACGTTCAGAAAACTGCCAACAAAAAGGCCGGTGATAAAGCAAACGAAAAAGAGCAGCGTATCGCTGCTCTGTAGTGCACTGAGTAGTGTCATAAGTGTGTAGGCTTGTTTGCTAGAATGCGTCGCCCATTTTAAAGATAGGCAGATACATCGCAACTACCAGGCCACCGACCACAATACCCAGGAATGCCATGATCATGGGTTCCATCAAACTGGTGAGTGCCTCAACGGCGTTGTCTACTTCTTCTTCGTAGTAGTCGGCCACCTTACTGAGCATGTCGTCGAGTGCGCCGGATTCCTCGCCGATGGACACCATCTGTATCGCCATATTTGAGAACAAGTCCTGTTGGCGCATGGTTGCGGTAAGTCGCTGACCAGTGGAGGTGTCGTCTCTCATTCGTAATACTGCGTCCCGGAAAACTGCGTTACCGGCAGCACCGGCAACCGACTCCATTGCCTCGACCAAAGGTACACCGGCGGATGACATCTTCGCCAGTGTTCTCGCAAATTTTGCGGTAGATATGAATA
>JAHDHK010000097.1:15518-18152 GCA_020631335.1 Chromatiales bacterium | reverse complement strand
GGCAGCGGAAAAATCAAGGTGCTGGCAACCCCTATCATGGTGATGCTGATGGAAGAAGCAGCACTGACTACTATCGAAGGGTTGCTGCCTGAGGGTTATCAAAGTGTCGGCACACGACTGGACATCAATCATATAGCGGCCACACCGGTCGGTATGCGTGTTACCGCAACTGCAGAAGTCATTCGTGTGGAAGGACGCAAAGTAACGTTCCGTGTTAGCGCAGAGGACGAACAGGAACTGATCGGTGAAGGCCAACATGACCGATTCGTAGTCGAACTACAGAAGTTCGATGAAAAAATCAGACAAAAAGCTCACCTGAAATAACCACCGCCGGAAGATTAAGCGCAATAGCAAAGTACGCAGCAGCGATTGATCAGGACCCGCCACTCAACAAGCCGCACCTTCTTTCGTGCTGTCGTCGTACGGGAATCAGGCAGTCATGCCGGCCATTGGGTTTTTGTCGCACCCCTTTGCCACATAGCACGGCCGTGACGGTTACGGTATATTGCAGGTTCACCTACCCTGTCATTCGCTAACGGAAGAGCCTTTCACTATGCGCGCAATTAACGCTTTTATCGCAGTTGTCTTTTTTTCTGCCCTGCTTACCGGGTGCTACACCACCGGCAGCACGGAACAATCCGGGACGTCATCCACCTATGGTAATGCGAGCTATGGCAGCAAAACGACTAAGGAAGAAGTCAACAAAACTGTTACGGTGACCATTAAGAACTTTGCCTTTGAACCGGCCACTATTACGATTGCTGCCGGCGATACCGTGGTTTTTGTCAACGAGGATGGTGCTCCTCATACTGCAACAGCCAGCAACGGCACATTCGATACCGGTAACCTGTCTACTGGTGAGTCGGGCTCGATTTCTGTGATCGACGCAGGAACCTACGAGTACTTTTGCGCCATTCACCCTGCAATGAAAGGCACGGTGGTGGTCGAATAGGTCTGAATGAACAAGGCATCGCCAAATACAAACGCGAGACGTAATTCTGCTTAACAGTGTGCTGAATCGTTTTTGTCAGCACGCCTGATACGCGGTTTACATAACCGGTACTCACCGGCCTGAGTTTTTCAGGTGTTGAACGGGTTGTATTTGTGACTCCAGTACCCGCCTCTGAGTACAGGCGGGGTTGTGTGATGCACGCAGGATGCCCCGTGGTGCTGACAACAGGTAAACCCCGGGTATAGCGCCGCTCTGCCGGGTTTTGTCTGAGCCGGCAAAGTGTCACAAATATTGTTACGTGATCGCTTTCGGGAACTAAACTCCCCTGTGTCGCGTAGTGTCAGTTAATGCGCATTACGGCGCATGCCCTGCGCCATCGTGAGTATCCCATCGCATCATGCAAAGTGAACCGAGTAAATTCGTTCTCGCCGCCTATGGCAGCCTGGCCTTCCCGCTGGCCGCGGCTTTTATTACGCTGCAGGTATTCGTGCCTACCTTTTATGCCGAATCTACCGGGCTGAGCCTGACCGCGATTGGTCTGGTGATGCTGGTGGCAAAATTGTGCGATACCGTGACCGACCCGATAGTCGGCTACCTGTCAGATGCCACCCCGACGCACTGGCGACGACGAAAGTTGTATGTGGTGATCGCCACCCCGTTGATTGTGATCTCGGCTTATTACCTGTTTAACCCGCCGGCCAGTGTATCGACCACTTACCTGTTGTTGTGGACGATTGCGATTTACGTTGCCGGCACGCTGTCCATCGTACCGATGAATGCCTGGGGCGCAGAACTTTCTGCCAACTACAACACCCGCAGTTTGATTGCTGGCACCCGTGTAGCATTTGGACTGGTAGGCTCGCTGGTCGCGCTGATGTTTGCGGTGATGCTTGCCAGTGATTCATCCGCCGAGCTGGCAAAAACACTGTCGGGGATCACCTGGCTGGTCGCCGGCACACTGGTATTTGCAACGATTCTGGCCGCGCTGCTGGTACCGGACAATCAAACTACTGACCTGCCGGAAGACACCATAGCCTCAGCCTGGAAAGTGGTCAGCCAACCCACCCCGTTTCGTCAGCTGCTAATCAGCTTCTTTCTCAATGCCGTTGGCAACGCGATTCCAGCCACTCTATTTGTACTGTTCGTGACCCATGTGATCGGGGCGGAGAGTTCGGTGGGCAAGCTGCTGTTTCTGTATCTTGCCTGCTCGGCGGCTTCTGTTCCGTTCTGGGTTGCCTTATCCAAGCGCTTCGGCAAACACCAGACCTGGACGATAGCCATTCTGCTGGCAGTCATGTTTTTTCTGTGGACGCCTTTTCTAGACGCCGACTCACTGATGCTGTTTACCATCATTGTGGTAGTGACCGGCTTTGCCACGGGTGCCGATCTGGTACTGCCATCAGCCATCAACGCGGATATCATCGAGTGGGACGCGCTGCAGAGCGGCTACCGTCGACCCGGATTGTTTTTCGCGTTGTGGGGCACGGCGACCAAGCTGTCATTTGCACTCGCCATTGGCATCGCCTTTCCGCTGCTTGATGTCGTCGGATTCAGCGCGACTGATACCAACGATGCCAACGCTATACAGGGCCTGGCTGTGATGTACGGTATTCCGTGTATCGCCTTCAAACTCAGTGCGCTGTTTTTGATGCGCGGATACCCGATTACTGAAGAAAAGCACG
>JAHDHK010000097.1:0-15508 GCA_020631335.1 Chromatiales bacterium | reverse complement strand
ACTTCAAGAGAGGGAACTTCAGGCACAATCTGTATAGATCAGGCCGTGTAGCTTCAGGCAGGTGCTCGCAACACAGCGCTGATTGCAGCGCCATCTATATTTGTATTGGCCACCCTCAATGATGACCAGACCGCCACAAAGCCTGCAATAAGGCTACCGTACCGCTACGGCGCTTTCGTGTTTCGGGTTAAAGCCCCGCGATTAACCGCCGATGACAGCATCGATTAAAAAAACCGGTAATCAGTGGCGTCGTAACATTGTATAGTGACCCACCATTCGCTGGTTATCCCAGCCATCGCTACAATATTGATCAGATGAATCTCCAACCGGTAGATGTCGCTGCCCGCAGGCAGGAGGCCGTTGAAATTTCAAAAACGGCAGGCGCAAAAGTGCTGGAGTTGTTTCTGCCTGAAATAACCGTGACTCAAAAAGCCGACGAAACCCCGTTGACTGCCGCTGATCTCGCAGCCAATAAAATTATTATCGCCGCGCTTAACCGGATCGACCCGGCCGTACCCGTGATCACTGAAGAGTCGTGTGATATTCCGCTGAAGGAACGCGCAGCATGGGAAACGTTCTGGCTGGTAGACCCGCTGGATGGTACCCGGGAGTTTATTAAACAAAACGGTGAATTCAGTATCAACATCGCACTGGTGCACAAGGGTGTTCCGATCATGGGGGTCATCCATGCACCGGTGCTGGATATTACTTACTGGGCGGCTAAAGGGACCGGTGCGTGGAAGCAACTGGGCGATGACCCGCCACGTCAGATCAACGTGCGCACCGCGCCGGACAACGGTGTCACGGTCGCACTGGGCTGGTCTGCCCGCTTTGGTAAACGCCTGCAGGGATTTCTCGACAAATTAGGGGAACACCACGAATTGCGAATGGGTGGTGCACTGAAGTCGTGCCTGGTCGCAGAGGGCCGTGCAGACGTTTACGCCTGCCTGGGCCCCACCGGAGAGTGGGATACCGCCGCCGCACAGTGCATTGTTGAAGAAGCCGGAGGATGTATCACCGACACCCATTCAAAGCGACTTCGTTACAACACCCGCGAATCCATGATCAACCCTGAGTTTGTTGTCTGCGGTGCAGGCAATCACCCGTGGCTGGACTATCTGAAATAACCCGCTGACTTCAGCGCTAACCGGCAGTGCCAAGCTGTTGGTAAAACGGCCTGTGGTAGTTCAGATACTCCCGTAACTCGGCGCGCTGGTTGACACAATGTTCAAACCGGCTGTTTTCAGCGTCAATGTCAGACTGTGCTCTGGCGTGTATACCGGTAGAGTTCATGACGCTGTGATGCCATCCGGCCACGCGCTGCCAGTCTTGCGGGGTTTGGTCTTCCCATACAAACGCATTCGGCTTGAATTCCAGACCCAGCTGCCGCCACCACTCTGCCATTTGTTGTGGCGGGTTTTGCTGTACCTGTTCCGCTTCAATGACGACAGGTGTTTGATTTAAGTTCACACAATGGCAATAGTGCTGCCACTGGGATTCATACCCTATTTCGTGGCAGTTGATTTCTGCATCCAGCAGATAATAAGACGCGATAGATGCCTGCGGACGGCGGATCAGAAAATGGTGTGATACTGCATTAAAAAAATCTTTACGATCGAACATATGCGGCACCACGTAGTAGCTCATGTCCTTGAGGAACACGGGCTGCGATTGTGCCTGCTCCATCAGATAATCACACACGTCATTAAATAGTACCGGCCCGTCCGTACGCGGCTGATGATGCGGTATTACCCGGCTGCTCCTGTTCAGATAATAGTCATCGATGAACGGCTCGTGATAACAAAGCAGATCGCCGCGAGCGCGCATCAGCCGCTCCACAGCGGTGGACATTGACCTCGGATGGCACCATAGCGCGACGATCGGGTACATAATTAGTGGCAGGCTGATTCTGCAGGTAAGTCACTACAAAAGCGCATAGAAAACATTAAGATGCCTTTGCCAGCGCCCGGTCAAGGCCCCGTGCGATCGGTTCTACATCATCCATAGACAGACACAGCGGGGGCACCATGCGCAGGCAGGATTGATAAGGCCCTGACTTAGACAAAATCAGTCCCTCTTCACGGCAGTGTTCAAACACCCGACTGGTGATTTGTTTATCGGGGGTTTTCTTTTGCGGATCACTGACAAACTCCATTGCCAGCATCAGCCCTTTGCCGCGGACATCACCAATGATCGGATACTTTTGTTTTAAGGCCTGCAATGTTTCAAGCAATGTCGCCCCCACCTGCCGCGCGTTTTGCTGAAGCTTTTCTTCGCGAATCACCTGCAGCACAGCTCGTCCGGCTGCACAGCTGGTGGGGTTGGCACCATAGGTGTGAAACATAAATTTTTCAGACATCGGTTCGGCCACCTGTCGCTGTGCCACCACCGCCCCCAGTGGAAAACCGTTACCTATTCCCTTGGCCATCACGACGATATCAGGCACGACATCATCGGCCTCGAAACCCCACATATGTTCGCCGGTGCGTCCAAAGCCGGACTGTACTTCATCGGCAATATAGACGCCCCCGGCTGCGCGCACTCGCGCTGCCGCCCCGGCCAGATACCCCGGCGGCATAGGCACGACTCCCCCGTAGCCCTGCACGCTTTCGATAACCATACCGGCCACGCTTCCGGTAGTGGCCGATTGAATAACACGGTCGATCTCATCGAGATACGGATCGGTGTCTGCGCCGAACACACCACGATAGGGATTCGGGTCAGCCACAAACGCCACATTACCCGGCATGCCCGGGTGTCTCCAGCCGGCGATGCCGGTAACTGATTGCGCCGCAGCGGTAGGTCCGTGGTAGGCCGTGCGCAACGCCAGCATATCGAGATTGCCACTATAGGTTCGAGCCATTGCCAGTGCCAGATCGATAGCCTCTGCCCCGGAGTTAGTAAAGTGCACGACCCATTGCGGCCCCGCAGGCATTACGGCCGCAAGCTCTTCGGCCAGATGCGCCGGCGCCGGGTGATAAAACATCGTGGTGCAGTGGGTGAGTTCCTGCGCCTGAGCCATGGCCGCATTGACCACAACAGGGTGTGCATGGCCGACCGAGATACAGACGTTCATCCCGAGTAGATCGATATAGCGATTGCCTTCGACATCCCACAGGTACTGCATTGATCCGCGTTTAAATACCAGCGGCTGTGCAAAGGGGACAAACTTCGATTGTGATGCGGAATAGTAGTTATCACGCAGCTTTGCAGTATGTGCTGTCGACCACTCAATGGGTAAGTCTGCCATGGGTAATTCAGCCTTTTTGTAACGAATTCAGCGGATCATAGGGAACTTCTTTTAACACGGTAGCCGGGTATCGAACGCCAAGTACTTCAACTTCAAAAGTGCTTTCGTGTTGTGCAGCATTAAGTAATACAAACGCCAGTACTTTTTTTGTGCGAAAGCCATAGGCGGCCGAGGTCACTACACCGACGACTGTGTTATCGAAAAACACCGGGTGTGCGTAAAACGCAAATGCATCGGCATTGTTAATTTCAACTAGCCGGGTCTTCGATTTATTTCTCAGTGGCGCATAGCCTGCGCGTACAAAACGACCGGCGGCACTTTCTGGTGGCGTGTTTTCTATGGTCAGTTCACTGCCCCAGGCAGCATAGCCCTTCTCAAGGCGCATGGAGTTCAGTGCATAAGCACCGTGATGACCAATCGGCTGATCGATCGAAGCACTGACAATGTGTTCATACAGGGCAACCGCATCGGCATGATTCACATGGAACTCCCAGCCACACTCTCCTGTGTAGGACAATCGAAGTGCGATACATTCTATGCCGTTCAACCGACAGGTCTTTACGTTGAACCATGACATGCCGCCGAGCACATCGGTGTCGGCCATGTTTTGCACTATGTCTATAGATCGCGGCCCGCTCAGTGCGATGCAGGCCATTGTCTGTGTGACATTGGTGATTTTTACATTAAATGCACCAGCGTGTTTTTGTAGCGCCGCATAGTCGATGCGCTCGGAGAGTGCCGCCGATGTCAGGTAGGCGTGTGACTTATGAACAACCGCCACCGTGAACTCGCTGACTACCCCGCCGTTGTCACTCAACACATGAGTCAACGTCACGCGGCCGGGTGCCGGTGCCTTATTCGCCCCCAGCGACTCCAGGCAGGCCAGCGTGTCGGGCCCGGTAATCGTAAACTTGGATAACGCGGAAAGATCAGCCACTGAAGCATTAGCACTCAATGCAGCGACTTCTGCAGCCACGTCAGGGAACCAGCCCGGCCTGGCAAAGGTGAGGTCAGGCTGGCTTTCAGCCCTGGTAAAGTACAGCGGTCGCTCCCAGCCATTGGCAGCCCCCATGACCGCTCCGTGGTCGATCATCTTTTGATGCAGGGGTGAATGCCTGCGGTCTCTCGCAGCAGGCCTTTCTTCATAAGGGTAATGCACGCCGAACTGCAGGCCGAAACACTCTACCGCTTTTTTAATTCGATAGTCGCGATCCACCCACTCCCCGAAACGACGCGGATCAACCGATTGTGCATCCATCGGCGGGGCACCGTTGAGCATCCAGTGCGCCAGAAACCAGCCCGCCCCGCCTCCTTCCATGACCCCCATGGATGAGCCGGTCAGCAGCCAGGCATCGTCGCGTTCGGCCGCCGGACCGATCAGCGGGTTGGCATCCGGGGTAAAAGTGATCGGACCATTAACAACGGTTTTAATGCCAGCGTCAGCCAGGTCGGGAATACGCTGCATAGCCGCCTCCAGGATAGGTTCAACTCTATCCAGATCCGGTGGTAAGAGTTCTGCACCGAACTGCGGGGGCACTTTGTCGGGTGACCATACCTGCGCGTCTTTTTCATACGGCCCGACGATTAAGCCTTCACGCTCCTGTCGAACATACCAGCTTTCCTCCGGGTCACGAATGATAGGTAATTCGGGCAACTGCTGTTGATTGCGCTGCACAATGGACGCAATTGGACCGGTCACCAGATACTGATGTAACACCGGTACCGACGGCACATTCACCCCCATCATTTGACCGACTTCGTAACCCCAGGTGCCAGCTGCGTTAACCAGCTGCTGAACTTTGTAATTGCCGTTAGTCGTAGTTACCTGCCAGTGACCGTTTTTTTTAGTGATATCAACCACCGCGCAACGCCGCAATATTGTTGCACCGGCCGCAACCGCCAGTTGTGCCATTGCCTGTGTTGCCAGTGTCGGATCAACGTGCCCGTCATCGGGTTCATAGATGCCGCCGAGCAGGCCGTCGGTTTGCGCCAGCGGAAAGTGATGACTGATCGCGTCGGCGTTGAGTATGTGAAGCGGATATCCGGTGAATGTAGACAACCCCGCGACATGGCGGAACTCATCCATCCGATCGGCACTGCGTGTGACTCGCATTGCACCTGAGCGATGAAAGCCACAGCTCTGACCGGTGCGTTGCGGTAAGGCATCGCGATACAGTTTGACTGAATGTGCGCGCAGTGCCTGGATGGTGGCATTGTGAGCAAAGTGGGTGCACAGACCGGCAGCATGCCAGGTAGAACCGTGGGTCAGATCATTTTTTTCAAACAGCACAACATTGCGAACCCCGAGCTCTGTGAGATGAAACAACAGTGACACCCCCATCACACCACCACCCACAATGCCGACCTGTGCTTCAGTCATGATGATCCGCCGTATGTAGAGTGGCTGTGACAGGCATTATTTAACGGTACCGGTAGGTGTTGTCCGGATCATAAGGGGGAGCAGTTAATGGTTCTGCTGCATATTGTTTACCGGCCACTTCAACGCTCAGGTAACCTTCGTATAACTCGAGCAGCGCAAAGCACAGTGACAGTCCGGTTCTAACCCCCAGTGCGCCCGACGTTGTCAGGCCGATTACTCTGTTATTACACCAGACAGGCTCATCGTGCAGCAACAACGGCTGACCACTGACCTTTAACAGGACCAGCTTTTTTTGCACGCCTTTATCACACTGTGCGAGCAGAGCCTCTTTACCGGTAAAAGATTTGTCCCAGTCTATGCTGCCGCCAAACCCGGACTCCAGCGGAGTGATCGTCGGGCCGACATCGTGCCCCCAGTGCACAAAACCTTTTTCGAGCCGGCAACTGTTTAACGCATAGTGCCCCATCGGTTTGCACCCGGCGTTAATCAGCCTGTCAAACAGTGCAGGTGCATCATGGGTTGCCGTCATCAACTCAAAACCGGGTTCACCGATGTAACTGATACGTGTTACATCAACTGCCGCCCCGTCTATTTGACAGCGGGCGGTTCGGCCGAAACGGGGAGGCTTGTTACATCCGCTCACGGTGCTCAATAGGTCACCAGCTTTTTCCCCCATGACGCCGAGCACAATAAACTGCTCGGTGACATCTTCAATGGTCACCGTTCTGCGCTGTGCAATCAGGCGTCGCAACATGGCGTAATCGCGGAAACGGGTTGCGCCACCGGAGAACACATAAAATTCATTGTTTCCGACCCGGCGAATAGTGACATCTGCTTCGATACCGGCGCGTTCATTGAGCATGACGGTATAGATATTACGATTAAACTCGACATCGACGCTGGACACAGTGGCCGACTGCAGTAACTCTAGTGCACCGGGTCCGGTCACCCTGAATTTCCCGAACGCAGAAAGATCAAGTAACACCGCACCGTGTTGCAAAACCGCAGCCTCGCGCTCTGCAATACCCTGCCACGGTTGCCGCCCTACCGACAAGGGGAGCTTTTGTTCGGACGGATCAGTGGCGAACCACAGTGGTCTTTCCCATCCGCCTGCCACACCAAACACCGCCCCCTGCGCCTGCCATTGGTGGTGCAGATTTGTTTTGCGCAACCCCCGGCCGGCCAGTGGTTGTTTGTATGGCCAGTGCATCGCGAATTGATCAGCGACCGCCTCCTGCATTCGCGCCTGCAAATGTTCGGTCGTGGCGGTCAGTGGATCCACCCGCGCAACATCGACCTCAGTTAAGTCCATAGACGGAGATTCGTGGTGTATCCAGTCGGCCACGGCACTGCCGACACCAGCCGAAGACATCACACCCACAGAGTTCAGACCGCACGCCACAAACAGATTGCGTACTTCGTTGGTCTGACCGATCAGCGGCTTGGTATCTGCGGTAAAGGACTCCGGGCCGTTCATAAATCGCTGCACACCGGTATGCTCAAGTGCCGGGAACAACTCAAGCGCTGCCTGCATAAAAGGAGAAAACTGCTCCCAGTCTTCCGGCAGTTCTATAAAGGCATCACATGAGCCCGTCCAGCACTTGGCGTTTGGCTCAAACCCGCCGACCACGACCTTACCACCTGAATCGCCCTTTATATAAATGCCGGTATCAAGGTCTCTGATGACCGGCAGCGGGCTGGGCAGCGGACCGTGCAATTCCTCAACCGGCTCGGTCACAATGTACATATGCTCGACCGCCTGCAACGGCAGTGACACACCGGCGCGCGCGGCAAGTTCACGACTCCAGGCACCGGCACACAGGACGACAACATCGGCACTAAGCGTAGTACCATCAGTAAGGCTGACACCGGTGACCCTGCCATTAGTGGTTGTGATGTCGGCAACGCTGACATGCTCACGAATTTGCACTCCGTGTGCACGTGCTGCGCTGGCATAGGCCATACACAGGTCAACCGGGTTAACGTTGGCATCTTCCTCAACGCAAACACCGCCCTGATTGTAAATCCAGCCACGGCAACTTTTTTTGTAACTGCTCCGGACTTTCAATATGGCAGTTCAAACCAAAGTGCCGACCGAGGGAGGCAATGCGATGCAACTCATCCATTCGATCGACTTCACGTGCAAGCCAGTAGCCTCCGGTACGTTTGTAGCCGGTTGACATGCCGGTTTCGGATTCGAGCCGGGTAAAACACGTCAGTGCATATTTGGCCAGGCGGGTCATATTGGGTGTGGCGCGCAGCGGTCCGACAATACCGGCTGCATGCCAGCTGGTGCCGGACGTTAACTGATTACGCTCCAGCAGCGTGACACTGGTTTCACCCAGCTTCGCCAGGTGATATGCCACCCCCAAACCAATCGCACCGCCGCCAATGATAATAATCTGCTTCATGTAAACCAGTCAGTAGTAGTTAACATCAGGCTTTTCAGATTTACGCTTTGCTATATATTCGAGCAGCGCCGCATCAATGGCGGGATCAAGCCCGGGCGGCTGATACTGCTCGAGCAACTCTTTCCAGAGTTTATTCGCCCGTGTCGTGGTGTCGAGGCTGCCGTCGGCTACCCACTGCTCATATGAACTGTTATCCGGTGTGTCCGGTCGAAACAGCGCGCTGAGAAAGTTGACCTGCGTATGCTCGGCGCCGAGAAAATGCTGCCCCGGCCCGGTGGTTTTAATGGCATCGAGTGCCTGCGCGTTTTCACTGAGATCGATGCCATCAAAAAACCGCGCAACCTTGCCGCACAGATCCGCATCGATAATGGTTTTTTCAAAACCGGTTACCAGCCCGCCTTCGAGCCAGCCGGTGGCATGGTTGATCACATTGGCCCCGGCAAACATTGACATCAGCAGCCCCCAGGTGCCCTCCTGCTGACTTTGTGCGTCCGCAAGTTTCGACGATGAAAGCGACCCTACCGTGTGCAAAGGTACGCCCAGCCGCCGTGCCAGTTGCCCCGCCGCCAGCACAAGTTGCCCGGCTTCGGGTGTGCCGAACGTCGGCGCGCCGGACTGCATCGACATGGTCGAGGCGAAGCTGCCCATCAGGCACGGTGCCCCAGGATTGATCAGTTGCACCAGCGCCAGACAGGCCATGGTTTCAGCAAGCACCTGTGACAAGGTACCGGCCACCGTACACGGGCTCATTGCACCGGTCAGCACCCACGGTGTTGCCGCGACCGGCTGATTGGCTGCAGCATAGGTTTTCAGCGCACCCGACATATTGGCGTCCATTACCAGTGGCGCATTGGTATTGGATACGCAATACAGCACGGGGTTATCGCGTACATAGTCATCGCCAAACAATATTCGGGCGATATCAATAGAATGCTGCGCGCGTTCGGCACCAATAAAAGCCCCCATGAAAGCGCGATCGGAGTACTTGATATGGGCGTACAACATATCGAGATGGCGCTTATTGGCCGGCAGGTCTACCGGCTCACACACCACCCCACCTGAATGATGCAGCCAGGGAATGGTGTGGTGCAGTTTCACCAGCCGGCAGAAATCCTCAAACGTGGCGTAGCGACGACCCTGATCAAGATCACTGACAAACGGGGGTCCCCATGCCGGACACAGCACAGTTGCCGCACCGCCGATTAATACGTTGTTGGCCTGGTTTCTTGCGTGCTGAACGAAGGTGGCCGGTGCGGTTGCCATAATGGTTTGTCGGCAGAACCCGGGCTCGAACCTGACTCGTGTGCCGTTTACATCGCAACCGGCTGCGCGGAACAGCGTAAGGATTTCCGGATCGTCGTGGAACTCCATGCCGACATCACGCAACACAATATCGGCGTTGTTTTCGATCAGGCACAACGCCTCTTCAGACAGGACATTCATCGGTGCGATCTGCCGATGGATATAAGGCGCACGCTGCCCGGTAACTGCAGCTCTGCCCGCGGATTTTCCGCGTCGCTTTTTTCTTCTTCCCGCCATATGCGCAGCCTACCATTTCCTGCGCATGAGAAGATCGATTGCGTCGATCCTGAAACACCCGGCAGTTCATCGACCCGGTGACCTGCACCACCAGAAAATTCCCGAAGTCGAAACGCAGGTCGAGTTGCCCGTGCATCCGGTTTACATTCCTATCAGCGCCACCTATAGTAGCCCTTAGGACATAACGTGTAGTATTCCCTTAGAAATAGCGTGAAACAGCACAGCTACCAACTCGATAACGTGGTCAATGAAATCCACCAACCCGCTTGATCCTGATCACTACCATCGCGTAGTGGACTGCCAATGGGGCTGCCCGGCCCATACCGATGTACCCAAATATATTCGTCAGATAGCGCAGGGAGACTTCACTGCCGCCTATCTTGAGAACCGAAAATCCAATGTGTTTCCGGGGGTGCTCGGGCGCGTCTGTGACCGGCCATGCGAACCCGCGTGTCGCCGCGGGCGACTGGATGAATCCCCGGTGGCAATCTGTCGTCTCAAACGTGTGGCGGCAGACTTATCAGACGACATTCGCGATAAGCTGCCACCGAAGGGTCCGGCTAACGGAAAACGCATTGCGTGCGTCGGTGCAGGTTGCGCATCACTGACAGTCGCCAACGATCTGTTGCCGCTGGGTTATGACATTACTATTTTTGAAAAGCATGACAAACCCGGTGGTCTGATGCGCACCAACATTCCGTCATTCAGGCTACCCGAAGAAGTGCTTGATAACGAAATCGATCTGATTGTCGAACGCGGTGTCGACCTCAGGCTGAACAGTCCGATAGACAGCATGCAGACCCTGCTTGACGAAGGCTACGATGCGGTATTTGTCGGCACCGGCGCACCTCGCGGTAAAGATCTCAACCTGCCGGGTCGGCATGACACCGATCGCATTCACATCGGTATCGACTGGCTGGAATCAGTAGCGTTTGATCATATCGATACCATCGGTGAAAACGTATTAATCATCGGTGTTGGCAATACGGCAATGGATTGCTGCAGGTCTTCGCTGCGTCTGGGTGGTAAAAATGTGTCGGTCATCGCACGAAAGCCGCGGGGCTGGTTTAAAGCCAGTGACTGGGAACTCGAAGATGCCGAAGAAGAAAACGTAGACATCCTGATTAACCACTCTCCCAAAGCGTTTATTGTGGAAGACGGAGTGCTGAAAGGCATGACCTTCGACAAACTTCACTATGACATCAGCGATACCGGTGAATTGTCCAGACCCGAGGTGATCGAAGAAATATTTCTGCCCTGCGACGATGTGATTCTGGCCATCGGTCAGGAGAACTCGTTTCCATGGATAGAGCGAGACCTCGGCATGTCATTCGATGAATGGGATACCCCGACGGTCGACAAAGTCACCCACGCTGCCGAAATTCCAGGCGTGTTCTTCGGCGGTGATTCTGCATTCGGCCCCAAAAATATTATCTGGGCGGTAGAGCACGGCCATCAGGCGGCAATATCTATTCACAAACACTGCAGTGGCGAAGATGTGAGCGACCGGCCGCCTACAGCAATGAATCTGCTCTCGACCAAAATGGGTATCCATGAGTGGAGTTACTCAAACGACTTCGACGATGCCGAAAGACGGCAAATGCAACACGTCGAACTGACGCAGCGCTTTAAGGACATTCGCATTGAAGTGGAACTAGGCTTCGATGCCGAACAAACTGCAAGAGAGGTAGAACGCTGCCTGAACTGCGATGTGCAAACCGTGTTCGCCGAGTCATTGTGCATCGAATGTGATGCCTGTATGGATGTATGCCCGGTGTATTGCCTGACGATCACCGAAGACGCTGAAGAAGATGTACTGCGGCAACAGCTCAGAGCACCGGCAGACAACAAAGAACAAGTGCTCTACGTTTCCGGAGCGCTGCCACAAACCGGCAAGGTGATGGTGAAGGATGAAAACCTCTGTATTCACTGCGGGTTATGTGCCGAACGCTGCCCGACCGGCGCATGGGACATGAGGAAATCCCAGTTGCTGGTGCCGTACGCTAACGATGAAGCCGCAGAAGCCCGCAAGAAAACGGCCTAGCAAAAGACTGTCATCGAGGAAACCGCGATCAACCGCAAAGTGCAGGATCCCACAGTAACGACAGTGCTGAGTAAAGCGCGTATACCGCGCTGTGGCTTACCTGCTCAGTCGCCGGGTGTCTGCACTTCAAAGGTTACCCTTCGATCAACCCGCACCACCAATAAACTTATGTATCCAGCGAGTAGCAAACATGCCTGACAATCGTGTGAACGACTTTGTTATCAAGGTCGCAAACGTCAACGGAACAGGCTCTGCCAGCGCCAACGGACTGTTGATGAAGTCTATCTTCCGTATGGGCATACCGGTGGTCGGCAAGAATTTTTTTCCGTCCAATATTCAGGGGCTGCCAACCTGGTATGAAATACGGGTGACCAAAGACGGCTACACCTGCCGTACCGGATCAACCGATATTATGGTGGCAATGAATGCCGAAACTTATGCAGATGATTTAAAAGAACTGCCACCCGGGGGCGTGTTGCTCTACGACTCCACCTGGCCACGTAAGGATCTGCTGCAGCGTGAAGACGTTACCGTGATCGGCATTCCCTTCTCGGCCATGTGCAATAAAGCATTCGATTCCGCCCGTGCCAAAGTGTTAATGAAAAACGTTGCCTATGTCGGTGCACTGGTGGCGTTACTCGATATAGAAATGGAGGTGGTAGAAAACCTGTTGAAAGAAACCTTCGCCTCCAAACAACACCTGATGGACTCCAACATGCAGGCCATCAGCATGGGTTATGACTACGCCATGGAACACTTCGACTGCCCGTTGAATTGTCGTCTGGAGCGGATGGATAAAACAGACGGTTACGTGATGGTTGATGGCAATACCACCGCAGGACTGGGCTCGGTCTATGCGGGTGCAACCGTGGTCAGCTGGTATCCGATCACGCCGTCGACCTCGCTGATAGATGCCTACAGCCTGTTTTGCAAACAGCTGCGTACCGACAAAGACGACAACGATGAACCGGTAAACAACTACTGTGTCATTCAGGCAGAAGACGAGCTGGCAGCGATCGGTATGGTGCTTGGTGCGAACTGGAACGGTGCCAGAGCATTTACCTCTACCAGCGGGCCCGGCATTTCACTGATGAGTGAATTTCTCGGCTTAGCGTACTACGCCGAAATTCCAGCGGTCATTTTCGATGTGCAGCGTGTCGGCCCTTCCACCGGTATGCCCACCCGTACACAACAGTGCGACATCACTGCGGCCGCCTACGCCTCGCACGGTGACACACGGCATGTATTGTTGTTCCCTGCCGACCCGACCGAATGCTTTGAGATGGCGTTAAACGCATTTGACCTGGCAGAGCGACTGCAGACACCGGTGATTGTGTTATCCGATCTGGATATCGGCATGAACGACTGGATGATTCCCGAAATCACCTGGGACGAAAGCTACCAGCCGGACCGGGGCAAAGTGTACGACGCCGAAGCACTGAGAGACATGGACAAATTTTATCGCTACCTCGATGTCGACGGTGATGCTATCCCGTGGCGCACTTTGCCCGGCGTTGATCCGCGAGGCGCTTATTTTGTTCGCGGGTCCGGTCATAACCAGTACGGTGGCTACACAGAAAAATCCGATGAGTACCAGGAGGTGCTCGACCGCCTGCGCCGCAAGTCAGACACTGCCGCCACACTTGCACCGGCTCCGGTGATCGAAAAAGGGGCAGACATAGGCGCTGAAACCAACTGGGCTGTGATCTCTATCGGCAGTTGCCATGGCGCTATTGTTGAAGCGCGTGACCGTCTTGCTGCAGACAACGTCGCCTTCGATTACCTGCGCATCAAAGCGTTTCCTTTTGATCCTTCAGTGGCTGAGTTTATTCATCGTTTTGATCGCGTGTTTGTGGTTGAGCAGAATCGTGATGCACAACTGAGACAAATGCTCAGCAACGAACTCGAGATCGACCCGGCTAAACTCATCCCGCTGTTGTCTTATGATGGCATGCCGGTCGGCAGCGATTTTATAGTCAACGCACTCAGCGCTGAAACCGCACAACAACAAACTGCGAACGCCAGTTAGCGGCTTCCCGGTTAGTGGCTTCCCGGTTAGTGGCTTCTTTGTAGACTTATCATTTGCAATGGCTGCTGTTAACGACTTACGGATACTCTGAATGAGCTTTATCGCCAAACCAAAAATCACTCACCCCGGTTTGCCACGTAACGAGATTGGACTGACTGTCCGCGACTACGAAGGCAGCATGTCGACCCTGTGTGCCGGCTGCGGTCACGACTCGGTTTCGTCAGCCATCATGCAGGCCTATTTCGAGCTGTCGATAGAACCGCACCGGGTAGCGAAAGTCTCGGGCATTGGCTGCTCCAGTAAAACACCCACCTATTTTCTGGGCGGTGCCCATGGTTTTAATTCAGTACACGGTCGCATGCCTTCTATTGCCACCGGTGCCAATGCCGCCAATCGTGAACTGCAATACATTGGTGTCTCCGGTGACGGGGATTCACTGTCCATCGGACTGGGGCAGTTTGCCCACGCAATCCGTCGCAACGTCAACATGATTTATATGCTGGAAAACAATGGCGTGTACGGTCTGACAAAAGGTCAGTTCTCTGCCAGTGCCGACAAGGGCAGCAAAGCCAAAAAGGGAGCGGCCAATGCCTACTCTCCTATTGATCCGGTACTGCTGGCAATTTCACTTGGCTGCACATTTGTTGCGCGCAGTTTTTCGGGAGACAAAGATCAACTGGTGCCATTGATCAAAAGCGCCATCAGTCATTCCGGATTTGCACTACTCGATGTGATCTCGCCATGTGTGACCTTTAATGATCATGAAGGGTCAACAAAGAGCTACGCACACACACGTGAGCACATGCGTGAAACGGTCTTTGCCGACTATATCGGTGCTCACGAAGAGATTCTGACCCGCGTTGAACCGGGCGAAGCCAGACAGGTCACCATGCACGATGGCAGCCGCGTATCTTTCCGCCATGTCGATGAATCCTATGATCCGACCGATCGTATTGCCGCCATATCGTATATTGAAAAGCACCGTGCTGAAGGGGCTGTTGTCACGGGTTTACTGTATGTTGAAGAAAGCAGTGAAGATATGCACAGCACCCTTGGCAGCGCACCTCAGGCAATGAGCGATATACCGTATCAGAAGCTCAATCCGGGGGCAGATGCATTGAAAAAAATCCAGAGTCGCTGGAAGTAGGCAGCTTAGTGAATGGGGCGGGAGCAGCCTGGCCCGCACCATGCACTAAGGCTGAATTGCGTTCGTGCTAAAGAAACCCGACGCGCAAACGAGGCAGGGGTAGCACTATTGTTCCCGGGCATTGGGCAGGCGCTGATCGAGCCCGACGCACGCCCATTGCCTGCACAGCTTCAATGTTATCTACTACAGGCTGTCGGCATCCGCCACCTTGCGTGCACTACGCTTCAGCGCAATGATATTAGATACGCAAAGCACACCCAGCACCATGACTCCCCCCACAATCGTCCAGTAGCCAGGCTGCTCTCCCACCACAAACCAGACAAGAATCGGTGCCAGCACCGATTCAAGCAGTATCAGCAGCGCCACTTCGGCTGACGATATATAGCGCGGGCCCAGTGCGAGCAGACAGGAACTTAAGGTAATAAAAAAGCCGCCGTGCATCGCGACCAGCCACCACTGGGACTTCGGCACCGACAACGGATCGATGAAGGGCAGCAGTATCAGTGCGCAGGCAAAATAGGCAAACGGAATAGCCGGTATCATCGACTGCGCGCGTGCCTTTCGAGCAGCCGTGAGTGCAATCGCAAAAAACAGGGATACGGCGACGGCAGCCAGATCTCCCGCCAGGCTGGCACCGCTGGCATCACTCTGATCGCTCATCGTGCCGTAACCGATGACCAGCAGACCAGCCATAACCAGTGCGATTGT
>JAHDHK010000096.1:3001-18248 GCA_020631335.1 Chromatiales bacterium | reverse complement strand
GACGCCACCGCTATGAATGAGGCCGGCTAATCCGTTATCATCGCGCCATACCGGCGGGTTCCTTGATGCCTGCTGTCGCGATGTCGGCTCACCAGAGCCCGAAATTTCCTCCTTCGAATTGTAAAAGCCCGAATGGATAAACTAATTATCAGTGGCGGTACACCACTCAGTGGTTCTGTGCGTATTTCAGGCGCAAAGAACGCTGTGCTGCCTATCCTGGTGGCGACTCTGTTATGCGAGAAATCGGTAACGCTTTCAAATGTGCCACATTTGAATGATGTGACTACCACCATGACCCTGCTCGGGCGGCTGGGGGTAAAGCTCACGCTCGACGATAAAATGCGCATCGAGGCGGACGCTTCTGATGTGACTAACTACTGCGCCGACTATGAGCTGGTGAAAACCATGCGCGCATCGATTCTGGTGCTCGGCCCGCTGTTGTCGCGTTTCGGGGTAGCCGAAGTGTCTCTGCCGGGCGGATGTGCGATCGGTGCCAGGCCCGTCGATCTGCATATCAATGGTTTGAAAGCCATGGGGGCGGACATCGAGCTGGAGGGAGGCTACATCAAAGCCCGCTGCAAAAAGCTCAAGGGTGCGGTCATTAACTTCGACATTGTCACCGTGACCGGTACTGAAAATTTATTAATGGCTGCCACGCTGGCTGAGGGCCAGACGATACTTGAGAACGCCGCGCGCGAACCTGAGGTGGTTGATCTGGCTAACTTCCTGATCGGCATGGGGGCAGACATACAAGGGGCAGGCACGGATACGATTGTGATCAACGGGGTGCCGTCCCTGAGTGGTTGCGATTATCGCGTGGTACCCGATCGAATTGAAACCGGCACTTTTCTGGTGGCAGCACTGGTCAGTGGCGGCAGCATGACTGTTGAGGGGGCTCGCGCAGATACGCTCGATGCGGTGCTGCACAAACTCGATGAAGCGGGTGCTGATCTAAGTGTGAGCACTGACAGTATTTCAATTGCCTGCCGGTATGAGAAGCCAAGAGCGGTAGACATACGCACAGCACCGTATCCGGCATTTCCTACCGATATGCAGGCACAGTTTACGTTGCTGAATTCCGTTGCCCAGGGGGCGGCCACTATCACGGAAACTATTTTCGAAAACCGCTTTATGCATGTGCAGGAGCTGCAGCGTATGGGGGCTGATCTGCGCGTCAGTGGTAACTCGGTGTTTTGTCGCGGTGTTGACAAGCTCGAGGGCGCACCGGTAATGGCCACCGATTTAAGAGCGTCAGCGAGTCTGATCATCGCCGGCTTAATTGCCGAGGGCGAAACAGAGTTGCAGCGCGTTTATCACATCGACCGTGGCTATGAGCGCATCGAGGAGAAATTCCACGCACTTGGCGCAAACATCAGGCGGGTTGCCGCCTGAGCGTTGGTAGAATCTGATGACTGAGCCATTGGCGCTTGCGCTGACTAAAGGGCGCATTCTGGCGGATACACTGCCGCTGTTTGAGAGTGCGGGTATTGTTCCGCTGGAAGATGCATCGACTACCCGCAAGCTTCAGGTAGGCACCTCACAGGCGGGTACTTCTATTTTACTGGTGCGTGCGAGTGATGTACCTGCCTATGTTGAATATGGCGGGGCTGATGTTGGCGTGACCGGTAAAGATGTGTTGCTTGAACATACCGGTTCGGGTTTGTACGAGCCGGTGGACCTGGGCATTGGCCGCTGTAAGCTGGTGTTAGCCGGTAAGCCGGGCGCCGAAAAAGTCGGGCATCGAAGGCTTCGGGTAGCCACCAAGTACCCTGCAGTCACGGCGGATTATTTTGCTCGTCGCGGCCAGCAGGTAGAGATTATCAAGCTCTATGGTTCGATGGAGCTGGCGCCGCTGGTCGGCATGGCCGATGTGATTGTAGATATCACCGAGACCGGCTCGACACTTCGGGCAAATGGTCTGGTCGTCATTGAAGAAATCACGGACATTAGCTCCCGCCTTATCGTGAATAAGGCCTCAATGAAAATGAAGCACGAAACTATTCATGCGCTGATCGATTCGATCAAGAGCGCCCTGCCGGAAAAAAGTACCTGATGAATGATCAAGCTGTGATCGATACAGACGACCTGAGAATTCGTGAGATCAAAGAGCTGAGCTCACCTGCCACGCTGATTGAAGAAATACCTGTCAGTTCTGAAATTGCGCAGAACGTATTTAATGCACGGATGGGCATTAGAAGTGTGCTGGATCGTGAAGATCATCGACTCGCCGTGGTGGTCGGGCCTTGCTCGATTCATGATCCGGCTGCCGGTATTGAATATGCCGGCCGACTGGCCGGGGTGATTCCCGATCTTGAAAATCTGCTGGTGGTAATGCGTGTTTATTTTGAGAAGCCTCGCACGACGGTCGGCTGGAAGGGGCTGATCAATGACCCGGATCTCGATGACAGTTTTTCTATAAACAAAGGACTGCGTACCGCACGAACACTGCTGCGCGATATTAACGCGCTGGGTGTGCCGGCAGGTACTGAGTTTCTGGATCTGATCAGCCCGCAGTACATTGCAGATCTGGTGGGTTGGGGTGCGATCGGCGCGCGAACCACAGAAAGCCAGGGCCATCGGGAATTGGCATCGGGCATTTCGGCCCCGGTGGGATTCAAAAACGGCACCGGTGGCAGTATTCAGATTGCCGTTGACGCCATTAATTCCTCTTCGCGTCCGCATCATTTTCTGTCGGTAACCAAAGATGGCGGTTCGGCTATTTTTTCAACATCGGGCAATAATGACTGCCATCTGATTCTGCGTGGCGGGCCCCACACTAACTACGATGCAGCCAGTGTTGATGATGCCTCTGCAATGATGGAAAAGAATGGCGTCAGACCGAACATAATGATCGACTTCAGCCATGCCAACAGTCGTAAGAAGTTTGCCCGACAGCGCTATGTCTGCCGCGATGTGTGCAGTCAGATAGCCGGGGGAGACTACCGGATTATGGGGGTGATGATTGAGAGTCACCTGACGGAAGGCAGGCAGGATCAAATGCCTGATCGCGAGTTGAACTACGGCCAGAGCATCACTGATCCGTGCATCGGCTGGGAAGATACGGTGGAAATGCTGCACGAGCTGGATGCCGCAGTGGCAGATCGAAAAAGAGGTGGTGAGCCGTCGTGACATTCACCAATCGGCTATCCATCAGCGATAGTGATTTTGATGAAAAACTGCAGGCGCTGCTGTCGTGGGAGTCTGTGTCTGATCACTCAGTAGCTGAAACCGTTAATCAGATTATCGCGCGTGTCAGAGAAGAAGGTGATGCAGCGCTGGTTGAACTGACGAATCGTTTTGATCGTCGTGAGGTGACTGATGCAGCACAGCTCGACCTGCCTGCCGAACAGCTGTCTGCGGCGTTTGAAAACCTGTCACACGAGACTGCCGATGCACTGCAGACCGCGGCGCAGCGGATAACACAATTCCACCAGCGGCAGGCGTCCGACTCGTGGCGATACACTGAGGCGGATGGCACGGTGCTGGGACAACAGGTGACGCCGCTTGATCGGGTAGGGTTGTATGTGCCGGGGGGCAAGGCTGCCTATCCATCGTCAGTGCTGATGAATGCGATACCGGCCAAAGTGGCCGGCGTGGCCGAGTTGGTGATGGCGGTGCCCGCGCCCGATGGAGAAGTGAATGATCTGGTGCTTGCAGCGGCGCATGTGGCTGGGGTTGATCGAGTCCTGACCATAGGCGGTGCGCAGGCGGTTGCCGCGCTTGCGTATGGCACTCAAACAGTACCGGCGGTCGACAAAATTGTCGGGCCCGGGAATATTTATGTGGCCACCGCCAAGCGCGCGGTATTCGGCAAGGTGGGCATTGATATGATTGCCGGTCCGTCCGAAATTTGTGTGGTTTGCGACGGCAAAACCCACCCGGAATGGATAGCAGCGGATTTGTTTTCACAGGCCGAGCACGATGAGCAGGCGCAGGCCATTTTAATTGCCACCGATGCCGGTTATATCGATGATGTGGTCGCGGCGATGGAGTCGCTGTTAACGTCGATGCCCCGTGCCGACATTATTACTCAGTCTATGCGAACTCGAGGCTGCTGTATTCTGGTAGAGAATCTGGCGCAGGCGATTGAGGTGGTCAACCGGGTAGCGCCGGAGCATTTGGAGCTTTCTGTTGAGGATCCCGAAGCTCTGTTGAAAGAGATTCGCCATGCCGGTGCAATTTTCATGGGCCGCCATACGGCTGAGGTGCTCGGGGATTACTGTGCCGGGCCGAATCATGTGCTGCCTACATCCGGCACGGCAAGATTTTCGAGCCCGCTCGGGGTTTACGATTTTCAAAAGCGCAGCAGTATCGTGGCATGTTCGGCGGCCGGTGCGTCAACCCTTGGCAAGACTGCATCGGTGCTGGCTCGAGGTGAAGGGTTGGTGGCGCATGCGGTGTCGGCCGAGGTGCGCATAGCTCAGAATTCAGCACAGGAATAAGTGCGATGGCGTGGCAGGATCATTTACGCAGCGGACTGCTTGATACCGAGGCTTACAACGTGCCGGCACCTGATGGCCGGATCAAGCTGGATGCCATGGAAAATCCCTACACCTGGCCGGCTGACATGCGTGCCGACTGGTTACGGGAGCTTGAACATATTGATGTCAATCGGTATCCGGATGCCGCTGCGCGCGATTTGAAAGCGCAGTTGCGCGAGACCTACGACCTGCCCTGTGACTATGACCTTCTGATCGGCAACGGCTCAGATGAGCTGATACAAATTGTTTGTGCTGCTTTTGCCGGTGAAAATTCTACCGTGTTGTCGGTTGACCCGGCATTTGTGGTGTATCGCAGTGCTGCCGCTTTATACGACATGCACTATGAGGCCGTGGCGCTCGATCAGGAGTTTCAGATTGACCTGCAATCTATGGTCAGTGCGATTGAAGCCTGTCAGCCCGCGGTGATTTTTCTGGCCTATCCCAATAATCCAACGGGTAATTTGTTTGATGCAGCGGCGATAGATGCAATTGTTGAGGCGGCCCCCGGGATTGTGGTGATTGACGAGGCCTATCAGCCGTTTGCGCGCGTGTCCTGGCTGGACAATACACTGCCTGAGCATGTGGTGGTAATGCGCACGTTGTCCAAATTCGGACTGGCCGGGTTGCGTCTGGGGTATATGATCGGACATCAGACAGTGATCGAACAGCTCAACAAGTTACGTATGCCTTATAACGTGAATACCTTGTCGATGGAGACTGCCGCTTTTGCGCTGAGGCATCACCGGGTGTTTGATCAGCAGGCGGATCTGGTGTTGCGGGAGAAGTCCCGAATGCAGCAGGCGCTGGGTGGCTTTGACCGGCTGGAGGTGTTTCCCAGTGACGCGAATTTTATTCTGGTAAAGGCCACCGGCCATGCGCAGCAACTGTTCGATCATCTGCTGGAGTCAGGCATCAGAATAAAAAATCTCTCGGGGTCTGCCGGCAGCTTGACGGACTGTTTGCGCATCACCATCGGAAAAACAGACGAAAACGACAGTTTACTGGCGGCACTGAGTCGCTTTTATGGCTAGAACGGAATAAGTGAGCTACACCTCAGGGGCGGTGGTGGCATTTAACTCGCAAGCATGTGCAAAGGATCGTTGCTGAGGTGGCCGTTAACCTTGTAAGCAGCATCTGACTTATGTTTTGTGATAATATTGGGGGTTTGCCGAGGTCAGAGCATCTCGTTTCCACCCGTATGGAAAACTCATGACATTCTTGAGCCCGAAACTGTCGCGGGCTTTGTTGCGGAACTAATTCTTTCATTATCTTGTGGAGCATCCAATGGCAACAGATCATGTTGCACCTGGAAAGGATGGAAATCCTGAAGGGGTTGATAAAAAGCGTCGGCGATTGCTAACCAATACCGCCGGTGTCGTCGGTGCGGCGGGCGCATTGTCGATGGTGGTACCGTTTGTATCTTCGATGGCACCGAGTGCACGCGCCAAAGCAGCCGGTGCGCCCGTTGAAATTGACATCAGCAAACTCGAGCCCGGCGAGCGGGTGATTGTCGAGTGGCGCGGCAAGCCTGTGTGGGTGCTGAGGCGTACCGAGGATTTGCTCGGCAGTCTTGACATCGTCAAAGATGAGCTGCGTGATCCGGACTCCGATGATTCCGATCAGCCGGCCTATGCGAAAAATGAATATCGCTCGCGTGACAGTCAGCCTGAAGTGCTGGTCATGGTCGGTATCTGCACGCATCTGGGTTGTTCGCCTACGTTCCGACCGGAAGTAGCACCGGCTGACCTGGGTGATGACTGGCAGGGTGGCTTTTTCTGTCCTTGTCACGGGTCGAGATTCGACATCGCCGGACGTGTTTACAAAGGGGTGCCGGCGCCGACGAATCTGGAAGTTCCTCCGTATTACTACATGACTGAAAACCGCATTCTGGTCGGTGAAGACGGAGGGCAGGCCTGATGAGCAAGCCATCGAATCTGTTGTCCTGGATTGATGAGCGTATTCCGCTGACCAACACGTGGAATAAACACGTCGGTCAGTACTATGCGCCGAAAAATTTTAATTTCTGGTATTACTTCGGCTCACTGGCATTGCTGGTACTCGTGCTGCAGATAGTGACCGGGATTTTTCTGACCATGAACTACAAGGCAGACGGCGACCTCGCGTTTAAGTCTGTTGAGTACATCATGCGTGATGTGAACTGGGGCTGGCTGATCCGCTATATGCATTCAACCGGTGCGTCGATGTTCTTCGTAGTGGTGTACCTGCACATGATGCGCGCCATTATGTATGGCTCCTACAAGAAGCCTCGCGAGCTGCTATGGATTTTCGGCATGTTGATTTACCTGGTGCTGATGGCGGAAGCCTTCATGGGGTATTTGTTGCCATGGGGTCAAATGTCATTCTGGGGTGCGCAGGTAATTATCTCGTTGTTCGGTGCTATTCCGTTTGTGGGCGATGCCATCACCCTTTGGCTGCGTGGTGACTATGTTGTCGCAGACTCAACACTCAATCGCTTCTTTGCGCTACACGTTATTGCCATGCCTCTGGTGCTGATCGGTCTGGTGTTCGTGCATATTATTGCGCTGCATGAAGTTGGCTCGAACAATCCTGATGGCATTGATATCAAAGAGAAGAAAGATGCCAACGGCAAGCCGCTCGATGGCATTCCGTTCCACCCCTACTACACCGTTAAGGATCTGGTGGGTGTTACTGTCTTTTTTATTGTGTTCTTTGCGATTGTGTTTTTCGCACCTGAAATGGGCGGTTACTTCCTTGAGCATGCCAACTACATTCCGGCTGATCCGCTGAAGACGCCAGAGCACATCGCACCGGTGTGGTACTTCACACCTTTCTACGCCATTCTGCGTGCGGTACCCAGCCAGTTCGGCGGTGTGATTGCGATGTTCGCGGCGATTGCCGTGTTGTTTTTCCTGCCCTGGATTGATCGCGGTCCGGTACGCTCAGTGAGATATCGTTCGAACGCTTATAAGTTAATCCTGACATTGTTTGTGATTGCCTTCATCGTGCTTGGCTACTACGGCATGCAACCGGTGACACCGGCAGGTACCGTGATATCGCGTCTGTGTGCGTTGATGTATTTCGGCTTTTTTGTCGCGCTGTGGTTTATCAGTGGTGATGAAAAAACCAAGCCGCTGCCAGAGAGGGTGAACTACTAATGAAAATGATCAGCACAATACTGACCTCTTCACTGGTTGGCGCCTCACTGTTTCTATCTGTCGCAGGGTCGGCCATTGCCGCCGGCGGCGGTGGTGCGGACCTGGAGCATTTTACGCCCGTTCGAACTGACAAATCGCTGCAGCGAGGCGCAAAGGTTTTCGTGAATTACTGCATGGGCTGCCATACGGCCGATTACCATCGCTATTCACACTTTGCCCGGGATGCAGGTCTGTCAGATACAGCGGTCGTGGAAAATCTGATTTTCACAACTGATGCTGATGGCGAGGCAAGCAAAATAGGCTCGTTAATGAGCAACAATATGACTGCCGAGTATGGCAAGCAGGCGTTCGGCGCTGTGCCACCCAACTTAGCGCTCACTGCGCGCTCGCGCGGGGTTGACTGGCTTTATACCTACATGAAGTCGTTTTACCTCGATGAGTCCCGTCCGCTGGGTGCCAACAATAAGGTGTACCCGCAGGTCGGTATGCCTCATGCGCTTGCCGATTTGCAGGGCTGGCAGGTGCCGGTCTATGAAGACGACGGCGACGGTGGTGAGAAGTTTGTGCGTTTCCAGCAGGTAACTGCAGGCAGTCTGAGCGCCGATGAGTACGACGACACCATAACGGATCTCGTCAGTTTCCTGGATTATCTGGGAGATCCGAACCGTGAGGCCCGGCATTCGCTGGGTATTAAAGTCATGCTGTTTTTGTTTATATTCCTGATTATTGCCGTGTTGTTGAAGAAGGAATACTGGAAAGATGTCCCGCACAACGCGTAAGTTGTGACATTTTCCCGCTAAACATTGGCTAATGGCCTTACACTCGGAAAGCCGGTCGTGATTCACGGCCGGCTTTCTGTCAGAGATTTACACCTGGAGAGAATGTGACAGCGCCTGTAACACGCCGTTCCGTGATGACCCTTTACTCGGATCCGAGCTCAATATTCAGTCATCGCGTACGGATAGTCCTTTTTGAAAAGGACATTACTGTCGAGATCGAAGATGTTGATCCTGATAACAAGCCGGATGATCTTTTGCATCTGAACCCGTACAACACGGTGCCTACCCTGGTTGATCGGGATTTGGTTTTGTATGATTCCCGTGTGGTCGCCGAGTACCTGGATGAGCGGTTTCCACATCCGCCGTTGATGCCGGTAGATCCGGTATCCAGAGCGCGGTCGCGACTGGCGCTCTATCGGATAGAAAAGGACTGGTACGATCTGATTCCGGTGCTCGAAGGCAGTGATGCAAAAAAAGCCGAAGCGGCCAGAATTGCGTTGCGGGATTCACTGGTAGATTCCGCAGAAGTGTTCGCGCTCAAAGAATTTTTTCTCAGCGACGAATATTCTCTGGTTGATGCGACCGTAGCACCGCTTTTGTGGCGGCTGAATCACTATGGCGTAGAATTGCCGGACACCGCCAGTGCTGTCACGAAATATGCAAAGCGATTGTTCGATCGGGAAGGTTTTCAACTTAGTCTCACCGAGAGTGAGAGAGAAATGCGATAGCGTAATCACGTGAGCTCAGACAATGACAACACGGGCGATAACTCGCTCAAAATGACGTCCAGTCAGCCTTATTTGATCCGCGCTATTTATGAATGGATAGTCGACAATAACCTGACTCCGTACTTAATGGTCGACGCCACAAAGCAGGGCGCTATCGTCCCGGAAGATTACCTGGACGAGCAGGGTAGAATTATCCTCAATATCAGTCCCAGCGCCACCAGTGAATTGCTGATGAACAATGAAGAGGTCACCTTTAATGCCCGCTTCAGTGGTCAGGCTATCGGCATCGTTGTGCCTACTTACTGTGTGAAAGCTATTTATGCCCGTGAGAACGGGCAGGGCATGATGTTCAATGACGAGGGTACTGAAGAGTCTTCGGTAACCATCTCGCGTAAGAAAAAGCGTGCTTTGCTTGAGTCTGTCCGCAGCGGCAATGAAAAAGAGAGCGGCAAGGATGGTGTTAAAAGTGAAACCCCGCCGGATAACAAGCCCAGACCACCTGCCGGCAAAGGCAAGAAAGGGCCTAATCTGAAAGTTGTTAAATAGCGGTAGTCCCGGTTGCCGCCGTTGCAACGCACCGCTTCATAGCGGTGAGTGAAATGCGTCCTTGATCCACTCCATTCCGGTCGCTGACACGGTGACTGCGTCAAACCGGCAAATTGCTTCGGGTTGCCTGCTGGTTTGTAGATAGTGCAGCGCTGCCAGAGCGATTTTGCGTTGCTTTGCCGGTGTAATGCTCATTGCGGCGCCGCCAAAGCGGCTGTTTTTCCGGTATCTGACCTCTACAAATACCAGTGATTTTTTTTGATCGCGCATGATCAGGTCAACCTCACCCTGTTTACAGAGATAGTTGGTTTGCAGCAGCGTTAAGCCCTGTGCTTCGAGATAGCGCGCTGCTTCAGCCTCGTAGGCTTCGCCCTGTGCGCGCTTACTCAACGGGTTGGTCTGGTTGTCTGCACGCTGCTTTACCTCTTGCGCAAATTAACCGGAATGCAGATCAGATATCGTTGTTTATCAGTGGCGGTAGGATCGCCTCAACCGGGATGGCATCGCCTGACTTGACCGGTACGCCTTCCTGAAATTCAGCCCAGTGCAGGCGGCGCTGAATGCGATTGCCCTGTGCAAGCGACAATGAGCCCGATTTACCGTCGACGCTGTAGAGTGGGTCAAGCCGCATTTGTTCAAGCACTTTATGTAGGAGGTAGGCATCCATCCCCAGAGCGTTTAGCCTTGAAAAACCGGCTGAGGTATCGGTTTGATAAGGTTCGAGGCTCTGGTAGAGCGCACTGCGGTTTGGAATGTCAGTTAACACCCAGGGGATTTCGTTGTAGCGCACACCGGTGAGGTCGCTATCTGCCTTGGCGTCGACGGTGCCGGAAAATACCATGGCGGTGCTAAGGACTGGAATGTCGCCGGCACGGTGAAATTTCAGTTGCGGTCTGAGCAGGCGTGCCTGGTCCGATGCTACTGCCATGAATATCACATCGATATCGCCGCGAATCGCAGGCTCGAATTCAATTTTGGTGTCCAGTAGTTGTTCCAGTCGACGCTTTCGGGTGTTGCTTGAATTGATCGCCAGCAGCTTTCTGAGTTGCTGTGAATAGTCGTAGGTGTCCTCTTCGATCAGCTCTACCCCGAGTGTTTCGCCGCCTGCCTCACTGAAGCGGTTATTGAATGCAGCCGCCAGCCGTTGTGCGATTGGGGTATCTGCATTAATGATCAGCGTTTTTTGATAACTGGCAAGTGTTGCAAAGTTGGCGGCGTCTCTGGCTTCATCTTCCGGCAGCAAGCCGAACTGGTAAAGGTTACTGTTGCCGGGGATATCGTCACCGAGATAATTCAGCGACAGTGTCGGGACGATAATCTGATTGCTGGCAGTGAGGTTGATAACGGCCGATTTGTTTAGCGGGCCGATAACCAGTGAAGCGCCTTCTGCAGCAGCCAGCTGGTATTGTTCTATCGCTTTACCCGCATCACTCTGGGTGTCGTAGAATTTTACGGCTGCGGTTCCGGTGTCTGCATAAAACGCTGCCAGAAATCCGGTTTTGATGGCTGCTCCCAGTTCGCTGAACTGGCCGCTTAACGGCAATAGCACTGCTATCTGGCCTGTGGATATCGGAGCGGTGGCGGGGTTGATCGGCGGGAGTCCCGGTTCAAGCGGGCGGTTTTGCGCCACAGCTGCGGCCGGGTGATCGCCGTAGCGGTTGCGCCATAGTGCCAGACGACGCTCGTAGGTGGCCTGGTCTGTTTGTGTTGTTTGTTCGGCAGGCAGCTGCCCCGGTTGAATAGCCTCCGGTGGTGTGGTGCCGGTTTGCGGTGCGCCTGTTCGGGTGCGAGCCAGCAGCGCGTACTCCACCCAACCGCGATACATCGGCCCGGCTGGTGTTCTGGCCAGATTTTGCAGGCTGTTATTGTCGAGCGTTTGCAGCATTGCCCAGATGCGCTGGTGGTTAAGGCTGATTGATGCCGGATCGGTCAGGTTGCCCTCGAGTTGTACGCGGGTCTTAAGTGCCTGGACGGGATTGTTCATCTGCATCAGTGCGCGTGCACGGGCTTCGAGTATGCGCATCTTTTGCGCGGGGTCGGTAACCGTGCGCGGGTCGGGCTGGGTTTCTATTGCCTGTTGCGGGTTTCTTTGCGCAATGGCGTAATAGGCATAGGCAATATTGCGTCTTTGCTGTAACAGTTCGCTGGATAAAGCAGGCGGCAGTGCCGCGAACATCCGGGCGCCATCGTTATATAGTTCATTGTCGAAATACAGCTCTGCTGCCAGCAGTTGATATTCCTGACGCTTCAGCGGGTCGGTTTCTGTGCTGGAAAGTTGTGCATAAACATGAGCGGCTTGTACACTGTCGCCGGTGTTCAGCAGGCTTTGCGCTAGTGCCGGTGAAGCAGTTCTTGCCGGGATTTTCGGTGCTTCCGGGCTTTGGGAAACTCTGGGTTGCCCACATCCGGTCAGAATCAGCGCGAGTGCAATGACCGGCGCAATCATGATCTGCGAAAACTTATTTGTATGTGAAAACAAGCGCTTTTACTCCACCTGTTTGAATATTCGGAGGTTTCTTGCCCACCAATTGTACTATGTCTGAAGAATGGAGAGGCTGACATTAGCACCGGCATCTTATATGTAATCGCTACACCTATCGGTAACCTTGCGGATGTCAGTGAGCGGATGCGTGAGGTTATCGCACAGGTGGATTGCCTCTACGCTGAAGACACGCGCCATACCGGTAAGTTATGCCAGCATCTCGGGCTCACGACAAAGCTCAGGTCTCTGCACGATCACAATGAAAGTGATCGTGTGGAAGAGCTGATCGGACGGCTGCAGTCCGGTGAGAATCTGGGCGTGGTGTCGGATGCCGGTACACCGCTAATCAGTGATCCTGGCTATCGCATTGTGGCGGCGGCTCAGCGTGAGGGAATAAGAGTTAGTCCGGTAGCAGGGCCGTCTGCGGTTATTGCCGCGTTATCGGTTTGTGGTCTGCCGACAGACCGGTTCTGTTTTTACGGTTTTTTGCCGGCAAAGGCGAAGGCGCGGCAGACTCTGCTCGCTGAGATCGCTGAAAATGAAGCCACCAGTGTGGTGTTTGAGTCCAGGCACCGGATAGTCGGTGCAATGGCTGATATCTGCGAATTTGTCGGTGATCAGCGCCAGATATGCGTTGCCAGAGAGCTGACAAAAACCTTTGAGTCGGTGATGACTGGTCCGGCGCAGGAGGTTCAGCGACAGATTGTTGAAAATCCCGATGCACAACGAGGCGAGTTTGTGGTGGTGATAAAGGGATTTGAACGCGTTGTGGAACAGGCTTTCACTGTACAGACCAAAGCGCTGCTGTCGGCGCTGACCGAAGAGATGGCCCCCAGAAAGGCGGCTGCCATTGTTGCTCAGCATACCGGTGCAAACAAAAAAGCGCTTTACCAGTGGTTGATTGCGCAGTCTGATTCCAGATGACGTGATGCGATGCTGTCCGCACTGGCCGCCGGCTGCCGCAACCCTGTTGATGGCTGCCTCCCGCACCGGTGCTCGAGGCGTCAGCCGGGAATGTGTAAGTGGAAGTTGGCCATAAGCCGGGTTCTGTCGTGGACAGTCATTCATCTGGGACACATGTCGCCATGTGCCTCTAGCGATCTACCCGGAAGCACCGCGGGCCGCGGCATTGCTTCCCTATTTGATCTTGCTCCGAGTGGGGTTTGCCGTGCCATCGAATGTTGCCACCGATGCGGTGCGCTCTTACCGCACCCTTTCACCCTTACCGGCCAGTAAACTGGCTTAGGCGGTCTGCTCTCTGCTGCACTTTCCGTGGGTTTACACCCCCCAGGCGTTACCTGGCACTTTGCCCTTTGGAGCCCGGACTTTCCTCCACCTTTACGGCGGCGACTGTCTGGCCAACTTCGCAGCGCGATGCTAACGGTTAACGAGCCCGTTGGCGAGCTATTTCGGTGGATGCAGGCCTTTCCGTACAAAAATCCCAGCATAGATTTGTAACTGTGTCGAGAACGATACGATTACTGATGTGAATTCTTTTTAGTTGCAGCTAACTCCATGATTTTAAAGATAGTGCTTTGCGGGTGGCGAGCTACGAAGTGTAACTCATTGTCGTAGCAAGGGTTTTTTAGTCAAAAAGGCCCTCGTAACTTGTAACTGTGCAATGCTGTGGTAAAGTTGTGTCATATCCGATCGGTCATGTGGTGGAATGTGGGCCGAAAGGGAATTAACTCCATAGTCGACACGCAATGCTTCTTGGCAAAACCAACATCACGCTCGATACCAAAGGGCGCATATCCATTCCTGCGCGCTATCGCGAGCAGTTGGTGGATGCGTGTGATGGCAAGTTGGTGGTGGTTTTTAACCCGATGGACGGGTGCCTGAGCATTTACCCGCACGGTGAATGGCAGAAATGCATGCGCAAAATGGATCAGGTCGAAAATAAAACCAATGAGTTTCGAGAGCTGCAACGAATGATTTATGCGTTTGCCAACGAGGTGGATATGGATGGCAGTGGACGCGTGCTTATCCCCCAGGAACTCAGGGACTATGTGAGCTTGCAAAAGAATGCCGTGTTGATTGGCCACAATGACAAGTTTGAGTTGTGGAGTGAAGAAGAGTGGTTACGTGTCAGCAAAGAAGGAGTAGATAAACTGTTGCAATCGATGCGATCTAAAACTGATCGGCCGGATCTGGGGTTTACGATGTAATGGCCGCCGAGCACATATCAGTTTTACATAGTGAAGCAATAGCTGCCCTGTCTGTTCGGGAAGACGGGTTTTATGTTGATGCTACTTATGGCAGGGGCGGGCATAGCCGGTCCGTTTTAGAAAAACTTGGTAGTCACGGTCGATTGATGGCGATGGACTGCGATGCCGAAGCCGTTGCGCATGCGCAAATGATTGCGGATAACGACGATCGATTTTTTATTGTTCACAGTAACTACAGTCAAATAGCCGATGCACTCAGACAGGTTAATGCCCCCGATTTAGTCGATGGTGTTTTGTTTGATCTGGGTGTGTCTTCGCCACAGCTCGATGTCTCTGAGCGTGGTTTCAGTTTTGATCGTGACGGTCCTCTGGATATGCGCATGGATCAAACACGCGGACAGCCGGTGTCGGCCTGGCTTGCTGATGTTTCGCAGCAGGAGTTGTCGGATGTGTTTCATATCTATGGTGAAGAGCGTTATGCCAATCGAATAGCGTCCAGAGTGGTCGAAGTGGCGAGTCAGCGTTCGATTACGACGACTGCCGATTTGGCGGACATCATCAAGCAAGCGCATCCGCGATGGGAAAAGCACAAGCACCCTGCAACGCGTTGCTTTCAGGCGCTGAGAATTTTTATTAATCGCGAACTCGATAACCTGAAAATTGCGCTCGATGCCTGTGTAGATATTCTTCGACCGGGTGGTCGGCTGGTGGTGATCAGTTTTCACTCTCTGGAAGATCGCATTGTGAAGCGTTTTGTTCGCGGGGCACCAAAACAAAACCGGCTGCCCAGAGGACTGCCGGTTGTAGAGCCTGATGCGCCGTTGCCGTTTAAGGCCATCGGTAAGGCGATTCGCCCTGGTGAGGCTGAAGTCAGCGCCAACCCGCGTGCGCGCTCTTCGATTATGCGTGTTGCTCAGAGGGTTGCG
>JAHDHK010000096.1:0-2991 GCA_020631335.1 Chromatiales bacterium | reverse complement strand
CATGAATGGTAGTCACGTGGCGATTGCCGGTCTTGTTGTCGTCAACCTGGTGACTGCTGCCGGTGTCGTTTACACCAAGCATCAAAGTCGCATGCAATTTAAAGAGCTGCGTGCCGTTCAGCAGGCTATCGATGATGCAAATATCGAGTGGGGGCGTCTGCAGATTGAAGAAAGTACGCTCGCACGCTTCGGGCGCATTGAAGATCTTGCCGCGCGTAAGCTGAACATGCGGATGCCTGAACACCATGAAATAAAAATGGTGGTGAAATGACCGCGGCAGTACAACAATCGAAGTTCGGCGGCCGACGCGCGGTGGTGCTTGCGGTGTTTGCACTGCTGTTTGTTTTGCTGTGGGGGCGTGCATTTCAGCTGCAGATATTGGATGCGGGTTTTTATCAGCGGCAGGGTGATGTGCGCCAGATTCGTACCCTGCCACTGGCTGCGCATCGGGGGCGTTTGCTTGACCGGCATGGTGAGCCTCTGGCGGTGAGCTCACCGATTGATTCGGTCTGGGCGGACCCGCGTGAGTTGTCCAAATATGAATCAAAGATAGATCTGCTGGGGTTCGCGCTTGAGATGGACCCGGCCAGAGTTCGTCAGCTGGTGGCCAACGGGCTTGAAAATAAGCGTGAGTTTATTTACCTGCGCCGTCACGTGCATCCGAGAATTACCAAGGCGCTGCAATCGATAAAAGATCGCGGGCAGATAAAGGGTGTGAATATTCAGCGCGAGTACGGTCGGTATTATCCCAGTGGTGAAATCACTGCTCACGTGCTCGGGTTTAACAATATCGATGATCAGGGCCAGGAAGGTCTTGAAATGGCGTTCGATGACTGGCTTGAAGGCACTCCGGGTAAGCGTCGCGTAGTGACCGATGTGCTGGGAGATGCAATTGAAGATATCGAGCTGGTATCAGAGCCCAGCCCCGGTAATGACCTTGTATTAAGTATCGATAAACGTATTCAGTACATGGCTTATCGTGAACTAAAGCAGGCTGTGACATTGAATGGTGCGAAGTCCGGGTCGGCAGTTGTTCTCGATACGCGCACCGGTGAAGTGCTGGCAATGGTGAATCAGCCGTCCTTCAACCCGAACCGGTTCTCTGATCGTTCCGGTGGGATACAAAGAAACCGGGCAGTCACAGATGTGCTGGAACCCGGCTCTACGATCAAGCCGTTTACGATTGCCGCAGCGCTTGAGTCAGGCAAGTTTACGGTAGACGATATTATTGATACTTCGCCCGGCAGATTTAATGTCGGACGCTATGTGGTGCGCGATTTTAAAAACTACGGTGAGCTGTCACTGGCGGGTGTGTTAAAGAACTCCAGCAATATCGGAGCGGGCAAGATTGCTCTGCAACTTGACCGCGAAACGTTGTGGAACGCGTTCGATCGGCTCGGTTTCGGACAGCCGCCGCTGGTGGAGTTTCCGGGAGCGGTGCCCGGTTCGTTGCCACACTATTCACATTGGTCTGTGGTGCGGCAGGCAACTGTTTCTTATGGCTACGGTATGTCCACCACTGCGCTACAACTGGCTCGTGCTTATGCTGCGATTGCCGGTGACGGATTAATGCCTGAGGTTACTTTTCAAAAGTTGACTGGAGAGCCTCGAAACAAGCGGGTGTTCAGTGAACAGATTGCCAGAGATCTGCGCGAGATGATGCAGTCGGTAGTCAGTAGTGGTACCGGCAAGGCGGCAGGTATACCCGGTTATACGGTTGCCGGTAAAACCGGTACGACACACATTTCTGAAAATGGCAGTTATGCGGATGATCGATATATCTCACTGTTTGCCGGAATGGTGCCAGCCGGCAACCCTGCCATGGTTGCTGTGATTGTTATTAAAGAGCCGCGAGGGCGTTATTACGGTGGTGAAGTTGCCGCGCCGGTGTTTTCCCGCATTATGGCCGGTGCGCTGCGTTTGCGAAATGTGAATCCGGATGGACAGCAGGTGTATGGCATGCAGGCAAGGAATATCCAGTGACTGCTGAACGACTGCCCACACCAGTGTCTGGCAATACCACAACGCTCGCAGCGTTGGTGTCGCCATGGCTGGCAGTCAGCGATGAAAGCGACTGTATTGTGCGGGGCATTCAAATAAACAGCCGCCGGGTCGGTGCAGGAGATGTTTTTATCGCGCTGGCCGGTAATGTGTCGCACGGGGTTGATTACATAGACACGGTTGTTGAGGCAGGTGCTGCTGCGATTCTGGTGGACGCAGCTGACCCGCGTGTTGTCAGTGTTTCCGCGGATGATTTTGCACCGCCGCTATGCCGTATCCCCAACCTGAACCAGTGTGCCGGTGAAATCGTTGCACGGTTTTATCGCGATCCGTCTCAGGACCTGCAGGTGGTCGGTGTCACCGGTACTGATGGCAAGACTTCTTTATGCCACTTGCTTGGCCAGGCGTTGAACGAACACCGCGATAACTGCGGCATTATCGGCACACTGGGAATCGGTTTCAGCGGGAGGTTAAAGGACTCCGGGCTAACCACCCCTGATTGCGTCACTTTGCAAAAAGCACTTGCCTCTTTCAAGGCGAGCGGTGCCAGTTATGCGGCGATGGAAGTGTCTTCTCATGCACTTGCCCAGGGGCGTGCTGCAGGTATTGCTTTCGATGTGGCTGTGTTGACGAATCTGGGGCGTGATCATCTGGATTATCACGGCGATATGCAAAGCTATCGTGCGGCAAAAGAGTCGTTGTTTTACCAGCCGCAACTAAGAGCTGCAGTGGTCAACAGTGATGATGAGTTTGGCAACAGCCTGATCGGCAGGCTGGCTGATCTGGAACTGATTACTTATGGAAGCGGTGAACAGCCCGGCAGACATGTTCGCCATCACAACGTTGTATTGAACAGTGACGGACTCGTGTTCGAACTCGAATTCGGTACTCAGGTTTATAAGATTCAAAGCGGCCTGGTGGGAGAGTTCAACGTTTCAAATCTGACTGCCATTTTTGCGGTGCTGGTCGCACTGGGTTTGTCACCCGAGC
>JAHDHK010000095.1 GCA_020631335.1 Chromatiales bacterium | reverse complement strand
TCCAACCGCGTAGGGGAGCATAAGCGCCAGGCGCATCTACCGTTTTTATATATGCGCATGCGGCATTGGTGGATGCGCTTGCAGCTTATCTACCCTACGGTATTGAGGTGCATTCTAATAGGAATCATAAAGAGTGAGTAAAGCCGCGTATTACAAGCGTTACTGACGCTTCGGGATTCCAACTGCGTAGGGGAGCATAAGCGCCAGGCGCATCTACCGTTTTTATATATGCACATGGGGCATTGGTGGATGCGCTTGCAGCTTATCTACCCTACGGAATTCGGGTGCATTGTAAAAGGGATAACGTGGAGTGGTTAAGGCTGCGTAAGCAGATACAGTACTTTCACTACTTGCTCAAATCGGTTAACGCGGCGACTATGGTTGTTGCATTGTGACGCATGAGTTCAAGGTAGCTGGATGCGGGGCCTTGTTCGCTGGACAATGCTCCCGGGAATGGTTTAACGCCGACAGTGCTGCCCGTCTCTGTTGCGCCGCACTGGCGGCACAAAGCTCTACGCACCAGTTCGAAAACCTTTCGTCAACCGGCAACCGCGCAGGTGTCACAAACACAATTTAATTCTATTTGCGGGCTGGCAAGTTTGAAACCGGCGGTTTCGACGTTGTTGCGCAAAGCGCGGAGCGTTGATTCCTTGATGCTGACTTCTGACACTCGATGACACTGCTCGCAAATCAAAAACTGTGGTACAGCATGTTTGTGGTCGCACGTAATATGTACACAGGCCACAAAACGGTTGGCGAGTTTCAGTTTGTGCACCAGCTGCTCACCTTCCAGAAATTCCAGAATACGGTACACAGACATGGGTGGCATGGATTCGCCCAGCTCGTCCCGGCAGTAATCTGCCAGCTCATACGCAGACATAGCCTGTTGTGTTTGCAACAAGCCCTGCAATACGGTTTTTCTTTTTTGCGTCAGTTTGGTGCCTTTATCTGCACACTGAGCTTCGGCATGGGCAAGGACTTGTTTGTGGCTGCTCATTAGATTCGCTATACCGGGTTCTCGCTGGATCGGTGACTCACCAGTTATATGGCCTGCCATGATACCGTCTTTTCGACTGTCCGATGGGTGATACTCGCTACATTTTACCCCTTTCAAATAAATATGATATATCATATCATTTATGTACAGACCTGTTTGACGCCTGGAGACGCAAAAATATCTCTGAAGAGCACACAGCATGGGGCAAGGCCTGCATCCGACACTGCTTCTGAGGATCGGGCGGGACTGCCCATCAAGAAAGTACCGACTTACTCGAATCAGGTAACCCGCGTGTACATGAATACTCGACTTATCACGGTGAGTAGTGGCTACTGCCAAACGCTGCTGTTGACCACTTTGGTGCTATTACTGACTGCCTGTGACTTTATTGGAGATACCAATTCACGATTGAAAGATGCCGTTGTCGATGCGCTGGAATTCGACACAGTCGAGTGGACCGACCTGATGCCGGAAGCGGACCTTCAGGCGCTGCTGAATCCTCCCGAGTATCTGTTCAACGTTGAAGAAGGATCACTCGAGGACCAGCAACTTTTTGAACGCCTGGCACAGGGTGAACGCTCTGATGAAGCAGACCCCTACCAGCGGGCGTTGCTATCTACCGATATTCGGGAAGAGTTTGATAATCAGAATATTCGCATTGCGGGGTTCCTGATACCACTCGAATTCGATAGTCCGGACGTGGTTACTCAGGCTTTCCTTGTACCCTACTTCGGCGCTTGTATTCATGTACCACCTCCGCCACCGAACCAGATGATTCTGCTGAACGCCGAGGAAGGAATAAACCTCAATGATATGTATAACCCTTACTGGGTGTCAGGGACGTTAAGCACAACTTTATATGAGAACGAACTTGGCACCTCTGCCTATGCCATGAAGGTTGTTGATCATGAACTCTATACCGAATGATCATCGCCGATTTGTCACAACGTCGTACAGCTGTAAACACTCACATTAACCCTGTATACGAAGGATATCGCGCATGAGCATACTCACCCGGCTGGCTGAGGCCACCTTACTGGCGACATGCATGGCGCTTTCTGCCGCGCAGGCGTCCACCCTGACTATAGCCACCACCTGGGGGCCGAATGCGGAAGTACCCGACCCTCGAGCAGGCTACAACGGCTGGTTGTCGAACCAGTCCGGTGTAACGGAAACACTGATGGGCATCGACTACGACCTCAATCTCTATCCGCGAGTAGCAGAGAGCATTGAGCAGGCTGCGCCGACTACCTGGCGTGTCACATTAAAAGAAGGCTTGAAGTATCACGATGGCACTGCAGTAACCGCACAGACGGTGGCCGATGCCATTCACGCGATTTCCGAAGAAGGCAACAGCGGTCATAACGCACGCATTGCCAAACTTCTGGACCTTGCCGGCATCAGCACTGATGGTGATCAGGTGCTGGTGTTTGAAACCAACAGCCCGAACGCCGCGTTTCCGTGGTCATTATCCGAGCCCGGTATCGCCGTGCTCGGTGCCGCTTCAGACGACTACCCGATTAATGCTACCGGCCCATACATCTTTCGTGAAGCAACACCTCAGCAGCTCTACCGTGCAGAGGCCAATGCGGATTATCGACTCGGTGCACCGGGCTTGAGCGAAGTACGCGTTGTGGTAGCTGCAGATCCTGCCACCGCAGCACTTTCGTTTGAAGCCGGTGAAGTGGATATGGTGATCAACTATCCGGAAGCTGACTTTGAGCGTATTCAAAGCACCGGTGCACAAGGCTTTTCAGCACCGACCGCACGTTTGTATTTCTACACCATGAACACCGCCAGTGGCCCGATGGCAAACCCGCTGATCCGTCGGGCAGTTTCACTGGCAATTGATCGCGAGGGCATTGTAGAGGCAGCGTTGTCGGGCGTTGGCGGCGTACCTGCAGGTTCTATTTATCCGGCGGGTAAAGGATGGGCTGCTGATATACCGGCCAACTATGATCCAAAGCAGGCCGAGTCACTGCTGGCTGAAGCCGGCGCTGTCAAGGAAGGCGGTAGCTGGATACTGGATGGTGAGCCACTGGAAATCGATATCGTCACTTATTCCAAACGTGCCGCCCTGCCCCCGACCGCTGAGCTGACCCAGGCCTTTCTTCAGGCTATTGGTGTGGCCTCCAACGTACGCGTCGGTGAATACGGTGCAAGTAACGACGCTATTGCCAACGGTGATGCCGATATGTTTCTGCAAGCCTGGGTCACTACACCACAAGGTGATCCGGGTGGTGTACTCGAAGGCCTGTTAAAATCCGACGGAGGTTCAAACAGTGGCAAGTACAGCAATGCAGAACTGGATACGCTGCTCGAACAGGGCCGAACGGTTTTCGAACACGAAGAACGCAGGGTGATCTATAACAAGGCACAGGAAATTATCGCCGCAGAGGCAGCACTTATACCGGTATTCCATGTCAGTCAGGTCATGGTAGGCAGTGCTGGCGTGTCCGGTTATGCTGTCCACCCGACAGAGACCTACTGGATTACTCACGAGACAACACTTGCCGAGTAATCAGTCTGCCGCCCGCTTTACACCGGGGACTTTTCTGCACCCGGGAATCATGCGCCAGGAGTTTCAACACCCTCCCACCCGCCGGGAGGGTTTGCGTTTGCATGTCCCGGGGACAATCAGGCAGCAGATCAGTAATCAACCCATTGGCAATCCATATAATCGTGGCACGCGCTGAATGACCCTGTCAGTTAGCAACCTTTGCGTCGAACGTGCGGGATGTACATTGCTGCACCCGACTTCACTGACGATTCAACCGCGTGAACGCATCGGCCTGGTGGGTGAGTCCGGCTCCGGCAAGTCAACACTGGGCCATGCGCTGGTAGACGCATTACGCGGTCAGAATGTACGTGTCGCTCACGTACCCCAAAGCCCTGATGAAGCCCTCGATCCGTTGCGCAGTATGAGTTATCACTGGCGCGAAGCTGAACGTGCACTGCAATGCACCCCTGACCGGCAACGACAACAACAGCTCTTCCGTGCATTGCAGATACATCAAGGCAATCTGCGCAAACGTCCTTGGGGCTGGAGCCGTGGAATGCAGCAGCGTTTTGTGATTGCCATGGCACTTATCGGTTCGCCGCAGCTACTGGTGCTGGATGAACCGACATCAGCACTTGACCCGGTAGTGGCCGCGCGAACGATGAATTTGCTCGACAGCGTGCTGGAACAGAATCAGACCTCCATGTTTCTCATCACCCATGACATGGGGCTGGCAGCAAAACGGGTAACAAGACTGTTGGTCATGGACGCAGGGCGCATTGCTGAAGATGCACCGTGCTCAAGCCTGCTGCAAGCACCTGTAACACCCGCGGCCAAAGCACTGACCCGACATCGCACGTGGCCAGCGCCGTGCTGAGAATTGAAGATGTATCAGTCAAACGAGGGCGACTGTTTACCCTTGAACACATATCACTTTCGCTCACCGCAGGGCGCACACTGGCCGTCGTCGGTGAGAGTGGTGCAGGCAAATCCACCTTAATTGCTGCAGTACTCGGTCTGGTTAGACCGGCAAGCGGCACAATCAGCTGGAACAACGCACCTGTTCACCACTGCCGCCCTGCATTGGTTATGCAGGAGCCTCGTGCTGGCTTTAACCCGGCATTAAGTATTCGACAAACAGTGATGGAACCGGTTGTCGCCTCCGGAAAACCAATTTCTGCAGATATACTGGAACAGCTATGCGGTCAATTGGAGCTTCCTGTTGATTTGCTAAACCGTAGACCCGGTGAAATATCAATTGGTCAGGCACAACGTGCCAGTATCATTCGAGCGCTGATCGCGGCACCGCCACTGATACTCTTTGACGAGCCTCTGTCGGCACTTGATGCAGTCACACAAAAACAAACGGCACAACTTATTGCCGAACTGCAAAAAGCCTATGGATTCGCCGCGTTAATTGTGACACATGACCTGGGATACGCGGCCGCTTATGGAGATGAAATAGCCGTCCTTCGTGCCGGGCGCATAGAAGAGGTTACCTCGCCACGCGAATTTGTATCGGCCCCCGGAACAAACTATGGCTGTCAGTTGCGCGATGCTGCTATCGAGTTAGGCGCGCTGGAACAAACCGTATGATAAACATCGTACTGGGCTTGCTGCTGCGCACCGCTGTAGTCTTAACCGGTACGGCAGTAGCAACCTTCACACTGTTGTGGCTGGCACCGGGTGATCCGGCTTTGGCTGTTGCCATGGCTCGATACGACTCTATAGTATCCACAGAAATCATCGATCTGGTGCGGGCAGAGGCAGGTTTCGATGCCGGCTTCTGGCCAGCGTTCAGAGCATGGGTATTCCCTTTATTGTCCGGTGACTTCGGCCGCTCAGCGGTGACCGGACGACCCGTGCTGCCCGACCTGCTCTCCGCGATTGCCTACACCGTACCGCTGGCATTGGCGGGTCTTGCCATTGGACTTTTAATTTCTCTACCGCTGGCCATCATCGCGACACGCAATCCGGGTGGACTGCTGGATCGGTTCGCTGTTGCAATCGCATCACTTGGCACCGCCATTCCTGCCTACTGGCTGGGGCTGTTACTTATTCTACTGTTTGCGGTAAAGCTCGCGTGGCTACCGGCAATGGGCACGCGTACGCCACTGCATATCTTGCTTCCGGCACTGACGCTGGGCTTAGGTGTAGCAGCATCGTTAACACGCATAATTCGCTCAGGCATACTCGAAGCGAGAACGCAGAGCTTTCTACCCGCCTTTAAAAGACGCGGTGTTATAGACAGCACTATCGGCAAAGACCATATCGCACCCCATGCGGCCATTCCGGTGATCACTGTACTCGGACTGGAGCTGGCGTTTCTGCTGGAAGGGGCCGTCATGGTTGAAGTGATTTTCTCCCGACCGGGTCTGGGCAGCTTTTTAGTGAATGCGGTCGAGGCAAGAGACTTTCCACAAGTACAGGCTGTGGTCATCGTGGCGGCTTTACTTTTCGTTACCATCAACTTGCTTATTGATTTGATCTACCGCGTTATCGACCCGCGTATTGGTGAAAGCAATGCGTAGCGTGATCACACTGACGATCCTGTTTATTGTGTTGGCTGTGGTCGGACCATTACTGGCACCTCACGACCCGACAGCAATCAATATTCCCCATCGCCTGAGCGCACCAGGTGATGAATGGTTACTGGGGACTGACGCGCTGGGTCGCGACATCCTGTCGAGACTGCTGTACGGTGCGCGCTGGTCACTCGGTCTGGCCTTCCTGATATCAGTGATCGGATTATGTATCGGCACGCTGTTCGGACTGATCGCAGCATTAGGCGGTAAAACAGCTGACTGGCTGGTGATGCGCACCACAGATACCTTTCTGGCATTTCCGGAACTGGTCGCCGCCGTCGTTATTGCCGGTGTACTGGGCGCCGGTACCGGCAGTCTTATCTTTGCACTGTGTGTGACCGGATGGATGCGCTACTGTCGCGTTGCACGTGGAGTTGGTTTGACACTTAAAACCCGCGGCTATGTGATACAGGCAAAACTTGCCGGCATGTCTGCATTGTCTATTGCCCGCTGGCACTATCTGCCTGCGTTACTACCGTCACTGGCTGTGGTGTGGACAGGCATGTTTGCACGCGCCATTCTGGGCATTTCTGCACTCGGGTTTCTCGGTTTCGGTGTGCAGCCACCGATGCCCGAATGGGGAACCATGCTGCTGGAGGCAAGACTCCACATGCGCTCAACACCGTTGCAAATGATCTGGCCCGGGCTGGCTGTGGTGATGTGCGTACTCGCGATAAATCTTGCGGGTGATGCCCTGCGTGATGCGCTGGCAAAAGAAAATAACGCGGTATGACAGGCACTGACAAGCCTTCGCTCGGCATTATGCTGCGCATATTATCTGGCCTGCTAATGGGCGGCATGTTTGTCAGCGTTAAAGCAGTCAGTGAAGCAGTACCACTGGGCGAAATTGTTTTTTTTCGATCCTTTTTCGCGCTGATTCCGCTGGTCATATTTTTATGGGTGCGTAAAGAGTTTCCGCATGGGCTCTACACCAAACGACCGGTCGATCACCTGATGCGTGCAAGCTTTGGCGCGCTGGCATTGTTTGGGTCTTTTGCCGCGGTAGCACGGTTGAATCTGGCTGAAGCCATATTAATCGCACAACTGTCCCCCATTCTGATGGCGGTGGCCGCAGTGTATTTACTATCCGAAAAGATGACTGTCTGGCGGGTGGCCGGCCTGGTACTCGGATTTGCAGGTGTCATCGTGCTGGTATGGCCTGAACTGAACGGCAATATCAACAGCGCCAGGCTAAGCGGCTATGCCATAGGATTGATCGCTGCCATCCTTTCTGCACTGGCGCTCGTGATGGTGCGAAGTCTCAACCGTACAGAGAGCCCGGGCGCAATCGCGATCTATTTTGTGCTTGCATCTATTGCCGGGGCACTATTAACGCTGCCATGGGGCTGGATAATACCGAATAACCAAACTTTACTGCTGCTTGTTGCATCAGGACTATTCGGAGGTTTTGGCCATATTGCGATGACCATGGCGTTTCGTTACACCGAAGCGTCCCGCCTCGCACCCTACGAATACATCGCGCTACTGTGGCCACTACTGGCTGACCTGTTTATCTTCCGGCTACCGTTATCTGCAAGTTTTCTGCTCGCCACCCCTCTGGTCCTTGCAGGCGCTGCCGTGGCCGCGATTGAAGGTCGTCGACCAATTAAAAAGTAGACACAAAACGATAACGACGCCGCTTTCGCTTTCGAGCACTCACGATGACTATCGCAATTGATATTGGATATACTCATTAAACAAATTAACAAGCACTAATAACGAAATAAGTATTGAGCAGGTATTCAATGCAGCAAGTATACTTTTGCCTGCGCCGCGAGTGCGGGGTTTTGACGCGCGCAGTGGTATTACTACACCTTACTAAAAAACACACGGCGGTCATAGTTAATGTCAGTTAGCACAACACGCCTGCAAGCTGTTCCTACCAACATCATTACGGGTTTTCTGGGTGTTGGAAAAACTACCTCCATACTCCACCTGCTAAAAAGCAAACCCGAAAATCAACGCTGGGCGGTGCTCGTGAATGAGTTCGGTGAGATCGGTGTGGATGGCAGCATAATGCAGGGACGGCACAGCGAGTCACAAGACATATACGTGCGCGAAGTGGCCGGTGGTTGTATGTGTTGTGCCGCCGGCTTGCCGATGCAGGTTGCACTCAACCAGTTGTTATCGATTGCCAGACCCGACCGCCTGCTCATTGAACCCACCGGGCTTGGACACCCGAAGGAGGTGCTACAAGTGCTTTCAGGGAGTAACTACCGGCACTTACTCTCGATACAAAAGATCGTTACGCTGGTCAATGCACGTCAATTGCACGATCAGCGCTACACAGACAACGAAATATTTAATCAGCAGATTGAAGTCGCCGATATTATTGCAGGCAACAAAAGTGATCTTTATCAACACCGGGATAAAGAAACACTGCAGCGGTATACCCGCTCCATATCGGCTTCACAACCAGAAGTGGTATTCACCGTGAATGGAGAAATAGATCACCACTTGCTCACAGGTGAATCAGGCTATGTTCGCTCGACATCACAGGTAACAACACACGCTACAGCACACCATCACTCTTCAGATGATTCCAAGCCGGTCACCATGAATGATCATGGCTACATAAGAAAGGCAAATGAAGGCGACGGCTTTCACAGCGTTGGCTGGCGTTTCAGCGAGGACAAAACTTTCCGGCGCGATGAGCTGTTCAGTTTTTTAAATAGTATCGAAGCAGAAAGAGTCAAAGCGGTGATGAACACCGAGCACGGTGTTTTCGGCTACAACATGGCGGACGGTGCAGTTAGCGAGATCCAGTTATTCGGACGCGGGCAAAGCTGTATTGAAATAATCACCGGGTCTGTGAATGACGACTGGGATTTTCAGTTGTTGCAGTGCCTCGCCGTTACCGATGACCAGGCAGAGTGCACTGACTCAAAGGAATGAACACGCCTGACACCGAAAGCGCGTTCAAACTGAAAACCTCTGCCAGACCGCCAGGCATCCGTACCTGATCGGCACCGGCGCAATATTTTCCTGCGCGATCGCGCATCGGTCACGGTAAACTATCGGGCAGATTATCTTCAAACACGCCAGATTCGAGAGGTCTCTATGACATCGCAGTCGCCTGAATCACCCGGACAAAACAACAAACGGGCACTGATATTATCCGCCCACGCGGCGGATTTTGTCTGGCGCTGCGGCGGAGCTATCGCGCTGCACGCCGAACTGGGATACCAGGTCACCGTGGCCTGCATGTCCTATGGCGAGCGCGGAGAGAGCGCTCGTCTCTGGAAAGAGGGTAAATCACTCCAGGAGGTCAAAGATATTCGGCGTAAAGAGGCAGAGAATGCGGCGGCTGCACTCGGTGTGCACGAACTGGTGTGCTTCGACTTCGGCGACTATCCGCTCACCTTCGATGAAGAACGCAAGTTCCAGTTGGTCGATCTGATTCGCAAGGTGCAGCCCAACTTTATGTTCAGCCATTCAAAATGGGACCCCTACAATACTGATCACATGCACATGACTCAGATTGCCCTGGAGACCCGAATGATCGCGCAGGCCTGGGGACACAACCCGGGCGAGAAAGTCCTTGGCGCACCGAATCTGTACTTATTCGAACCTCACCAGACCGAGCAAATGGGGTGGAAGCCGAATGTGTTTCTGGATATCACACCGGTGTGGGAGAAGAAACGCGCTGCAATGGAGTGCAACGAAGGACAAATACATTTGTGGGAGTATTACACCCGGGTGGCGCAGCAGCGGGCCAATCATTTCAAACGAAACTCCGGCGGCATGGCAGGAGGACGGGACTGCCAGTACGCCGAGGGTTTCGAGAAGATATTCCCGGATTGCGTTGATGAGTTAACGTGAAGTGCAAAACTTGCCGGGTACTAAGAGTAATCCTCGTGTATTGCCCTGGCGTACTCTTTAAATAACCCGCGTCTTTACTGACTATCCCTGTCATCTGTGCGTTTTTCGACTGTTAAGAACTGAGGTGTATTTATGGAAATGCCATCACCCAACCCGATGATTCTGGCCCGCAAGACCACTATCGTTGATCGTTTGCGGGCAGTGTTACCCGACGATGCTGTGATCGATGACGAAACCGAAACACGCGCTTATGAATGCGACGCACTGACTGCCTACCGCTGCCCGCCTCTGGCGGCGGTACTGCCCAGCAGTACAGAAGAAGTGGCAGCGGTGCTGAAAGTTTGTTTCGAAGAAGGCGTGCCAGTGGTGCCACGCGGTTCAGGCACTTCCCTGGCCGGTGGCGCTCTGCCCACCGCAGACTGCATCATTCTGGGGGTGGCCAAAATGAATCAGGTACTGGAAACCGACTACGAAAACCGTTTTGTCCGCGTTCAAACCGGACGCACTAACCTGTCGGTCACCGGTGCGGTTGAAGAAGAAGATTTTTTCTATGCACCCGACCCTTCCAGTCAGCTGGCTTGTGCCATTGCCGGCAACATCGCGATGAACTCCGGCGGGGCACACTGCCTGAAGTACGGTGTCACAACCAACAACCTGTTGGGCGTGACGATGGTCACTATGGAGGGCGATGTGGTTGAAATCGGCGGTGCTCACCTCGATGCAGCCGGCCTTGATTTACTAGGGGTTATCTGCGGCTCCGAAGGACAGCTTGGTGTTGTCACTGAAGCGACGTTGCGCATACTCCGCAAGCCGGAAGGCGCCCGCCCGGTGCTGGTAGGATTCGATAGCAACGAGGTGGCCGGCCAGTGTGTCAGTGACATCATCAAAGCCGGTGTTCTGCCTGTGGCAATAGAATTTATGGATCGACCGATTATCGAGATAGCCGAAAAATTCGCGCAGGCCGGATACCCGCTTTGCGAAGCGCTGTTGATTATCGAAGTTGAAGGCTCCGAAGATGAAATACAGGCACAGCTGAAACGTATTATTGAAATTGCCGAAACTCATCATCCGGTGGCATTGAAAGAAAGCTCCAACCCGGCCGAGAGTGCCGCCATCTGGCTGGGTCGCAAGTCTGCGTTCGGTGCAGTGGGCCAGGTAGCCGACTACATGTGTCTGGACGGAACGATCCCCGTATCGACGTTGCCGGCAGTGCTCAAGGGCATACAGGATCTTGAAAAAAAGTACGGTCTTCGTGTGGGCAATGTCTTTCATGCAGGCGATGGCAACATGCACCCGCTGATTATGTTTGATGCAAACAAACCCGGCGACCTCGAACTGTGTGAAGCCTTCGGTGCAGATATCCTGAAGCTGTGTGTTGAGGTAGGCGGCTGCCTGACCGGTGAACATGGCGTCGGTATTGAAAAGCGCGACCTGATGCTCGCGCAATACACGGCCGATGACCTCGACATTCAAATGGCAGTAAAAGATGTATTTGATCCGCAGTGGCTGTTGAACCCTGCAAAGGTGTTTCCGTTAACCTCTTCCGACTCAAGACGCGCCCCGGCAATTGCAGCCTGAAAAACAAGCCACCGTAAACTGATGACTGCTACCGAAGGGGTAAAAATGACAACCGAATCTTTGTCACCTGCAACCAGCGTCGAGGCGGTTGCAGATCAGGTGCGAACAGCAGCGGGTCCGCTACACATTGTCGGCGGTGGCACACACATGATGTGTAAGTCATCAAACCCGGCACTTTCTCTTGCCGCACTTACGGGAATAACGCTTTATGAACCGGGCGCGATGACCATGGTTGCCCGTGCAGGTACACCGATTAACGAAATAAATGATGCCCTGGCCGGCGAGGGACAACGCCTGGCCTTTGAACCGGCCGACTGGCGCGGCCTGCTCGGCACACAGGGAGAAAGCACCATTGGTGGTGTGGCTGCCGCGAACATCAGCGGGCCACGTCGTATTCAGGTGGGTGCCTGCCGCGACCACATGATTGGTGTTGAATTTGTTGACGGCACCGGTCGTATTCTTAAAAACGGCGGGCGGGTAATGAAAAATGTCACCGGCTATGATCTGGTCAAACTTATGTGCGGCTCATGGGGAACCCTGGGTGTTCTGACCGAGCTTTCATTCAAAGTCGCCGCGATTCCTGAAACCGAGGTCACACTGGTGCGTGAGGGAATAAGCGATGATGCCGCCGTTGCCAGGCTTTGTGAAGCGATGGGCACACCCTATGACCTGAGCGGATCAGCCCATCTGGCCATCTCGGGCAACACCAAAACCTGTGTCCGGATTGAAGGCCTCGCTGCATCCGTGAGTTATCGGCGCGATGCACTGCTGGAAGAAGTTTGTGCGGGATTCGAGGTACTTGAAGGTGCGGCGAGTAGCGAGCTTTGGAACAGCATTCGTGATGTATCTGCATTTGCGCAAAGCGATGGTGCCGTCTGGCGAGCGTCATTAAAACCCACCGATGCACCGGCATTAACAGCAAAAATGACGGAAGCCGGCGTTAACTTTGATGCTATTTACGACTGGAGTGGCGGGCTGGTGTGGTTACTGGTGCACTCGGATCAATCTGCGGCAGCCAGTCTCATTCGAAACACTGTCGATTCACTGAAAGGACATGCAACGTTAATACGTTCTGCCCCTTCACTGCAAGACGTGCCGAGGTTCCAGCCACAGCACTCGATTCTCCGGAATATTGAGGCCGGTCTGCGCAGTAAGTTTGACCCGCGCGGAATTTTAAATCAGGGGTTCATGGACTAAAGCGATGCAAACCAATTTCAGCCCTGAACAACTGCGTAACAGCGGCATAGCCCGTTCTAACGAAATACTGCGCTCCTGCGTACACTGCGGATTCTGCACAGCAACCTGTCCAACCTACCAGATTCTGGGAGACGAGCTGGACAGCCCGAGAGGCAGAATCTACCTCATCAAGGACATGCTGGAAAACGAACGCAAGCCCGATGATAAAACAGTGACTCATATAGATCGCTGTTTGAGTTGTCTGGCATGCATGACCACCTGCCCGAGCGGTGTACATTACATGCATCTGGTAGATCACGCGCGTGAATACATTAACCAGAATTATCGTCGCCGTTGGGACGACCGCCTGTTGCGATGGCTGCTGGCTCGGTTACTGCCCTACCCGGGTCGCTTCAGACTGGCCTTGCGCGCCGCAAAAATCGCCCGTCCGATTCGAGGACTACTGCCGGATGCACGTCTGCGCGCCATGCTGTCGATGGCACCGAAAAAAATCCCGCCGGTAAGCGGTAATGATGATGTTCAGGTATTCCCGCCAGAAGGCACAGTAAAAAAACGGGTAGCACTGATGACCGGCTGTGCGCAAAGAGCGCTGAATACCGATATCAATGATGCCACTATCCGCCTGCTGACGCGCCTTGGTTGCGAAGTAGTGATTGTGAAGCAGGGCTGTTGTGGTGCCCTCACGCACCATATGGGTAAAACAGATGAAAGCCATGCAAGTGCTGCAGTGAACATAAAATCATTTATTGCCGAGCACCGTACAAAACCACTCGATGCCATTGTGATCAATACCAGTGGCTGCGGCACTACGGTCAAAGACTACGGGCATATGTTTCGCGAACATGAACTGGCAGACGAGGCCAAAACGATTGCCGGGCTCGCCAAAGACGTCAGTGAAGTACTCATTGAGTTAACGCTACCTAAGCAAAAAGCACAGGGCCTGCGCGTTGCCTATCATGCCGCTTGTTCGCTGCAACATGGCCAGCAAATAAAATCCTACCCCAAAGACCTGCTCAAAGCGGCAGGGTTTAAAGTAGTCGAACCGGAAAACAGTCATCTTTGCTGTGGCTCGGCCGGCACCTATAACCTCATGCAACCCGAACTTTCTTCAGAGTTAAAGGCGCGGAAGGTGGCAACATTAGAGGCGAAAACACCGGACATTATCGCTGCCGGTAACATTGGCTGCATGATGCAGATCGGATCGGCCACAGGTACACCTGTCGTGCATACGGTTGAATTACTGGATTGGGCGACTGGCGGACCTAAACCTCCCGCGATGACTGATTAGACAAAGCCCACTCTGTTTGTCTCCAAGCGGACAAGCATACCGCCCCCACCACTCCACACTTACTCAGCGTCAGGTCAGGAAAACAGTTTAAAGCTTGCCGACATGCACATCGTGCATACTTCAGGCACGTTGATAACGATACATCCCCTTTGGTTGTCGAACGAGAGCCGGGCGAATCACCCGGTTATTACATCAATATTTGGAACAGTGACTGTGTCGCGACATCTATATTAGTCGAACAGTAATTTCTTTAAGCTAACTCAGGAAGCGTTCAGGCTTTCCCATCGACTGTGCTGAATACTTACCGCTAATAGTGACCAGCACTATTTCGCTACTAATTCCTGTGAAACTTGTGCTTTTCACCATCACCCACTTAAAGAGGGCAAAGCCTTGTCACAATTTTCCAGCGCAATAAAATTTTCATTAGTCACACTGCTACTGCAAATGTTTGTATTTGCTACCGGGGCACAAGCGGACAACGAACAGGTACTCGATGGCACCACTATCGTATGGAGCTACGACAACTCAGACGCCACGATGGATGTATCATTTGCAAACGGACTGGCGCGCTACGAATGGATAGCCGGTATGAGAAAAGGCCGCGGCGATCAGGATATCCCTTACAACTCGCGACAGATTTCAGAAGGCGTTTACCTGATTAACTGGGTACAGGCCGACAAGCCCGACTTTATTTCAATGATCTTTGATTTCAACAACAAGCTGATGTTTTCATCCGGCCTGATCGGATATGGCACGGACAGGCAGAAGAATCTGTTTCTCAGCGGTACAATAAGCAGTGTGGAACAGTAGGAAGCTACTCGCTACGTTGTCTGTCATACCGTAAGCAGGCGTTATATCACCGTGACACTGGCAGATCCGAACGACAAGTCATGTACAAACCGCAGGCGGGGGATTTCGATCAGCCCGCCTTCTCAGCACTGACCAACGCCAGCAATATTTCAGCCGCTGGCTGCGGTTACTTTTGCGCCAACGTTTACCTGATCACAGCCTTTGATCAGATATTTCTCTTCCATTCCAAACCCGGGTGCCCAGGCGCCGCAGAACCATGCCCAGTCACCTGTTGAAGTCTGCGTATAGGAAAAATGAAGTTCTCGTCGATGCCAGGTATCGTCGGCAATGACTTTTTTAGTGACACGAACCACAAACCAGAAGGTCTTCCCGTCATTGGAGCCATGATATCGGAAACCCTCTATCGTATCTGAAGACGGCCCGTACAACTGGGTACCGCCACTCCAAACAATATCGTTAATCGAGTTGGGTGCTACTCCGTATGCCATCGCTCCGACCTGGGCCTCCTTTGCCATACTTCGCAACATGGAAACAGCGCCGATCAGCTGCGCGCGGCGGATATAATCACGATACATAGGCACTGCCACATTAGCCAGTATGCCGATTATCGCGACGACGATCATCAGCTCTATCAGCGTGAACCCCTGAGACCCCGTCTTACTCATGCGCTCTAAGAAAACTCCATTCGCCGGTAGTAGCCCTGCTTCAGCCCACAGTGACAACTCGCTTCAACGCTCAACAAATGACTTCAAACGTCAGGTTTATCAGTTGACTAACGGCAAAAACGTAACCACCTTTAGAACGCGTCACACAGCCCTTTCAGCAGATAGGAAACGGTGATTCCGTATCCGCAGCGACCCGCACAGGCCAGAACTTTTAACTGTCGACTAAGAAGATACAGAATCAGCTTTGTTTTTAAGTACTGTCGCCCGATCTACCAGTCGCCGGAACAGATAGTCCAGTCCAATGCCGGTGCGAATCTCAAAGCGCTCGTAGTGAAATTTTCGCGCAGGCAGGCCCTGCGCTTTCAACACCTGCCAGATCGCCTTTCGCAAAGCAGCAGGTCCACAGTAGAGCACATGGGTTTTCTTAAGATTACCTGCATAGCCTGCGACCTCTTCGGGTTTAAGACGACCCTCACGAGAGGTCTCCCGCACGATGAGTGTGAAGTTTTCAATTCGATCAGCAGTGGCCTGTAGCTCATCTAAATGCGCTGCCTGCGAGCGCTCACGAACACTGTAGATGAGCGTTACCGGCGCATCGGTCGAGGTGATCGACCCGGCCATTGCTGCAAACGGAGTGATGCCTATTCCGGCTGCGACCCATACCTGTGGACCCCGGGCAACTTTAAAGTCACCAAACGGACCCTCGACGCGGGCATCGGCCCCCACCTGCAATCGCGACATCAATCGAATTGTATAGTCTCCGAGCGGACCGATCGTCATGCGCAACCGGCCATCATCAACCGGTGAAGCACTCAAGGTAAACGGATGAGGCTCTCCCAACCCGAGCCCCGCAAAACTGATGAAGGCAAATTGCCCTGCCCGGTGTTTTAGTGGCCGACCGGCAGGCACGAGTGTGACCGCCAGCGCATCACCCTGTTTTTCAAGTTGAGTTACCGTGTATTTTCGAGACGGGCGAAAACGACGTGGGGCGGACGTGTAAGCATAAGCGATCAGGCCGGCCACACAGATCAGCCCCATGTACAGCCCCAGTGGTTCCAGATTTGAAAAAGGCTTTTGTATAAAAAGATAATGAAATGCAGAAAGCACAAAAAACACCCCGATAAAACGATGCGTCCATTTCCACAGGTGGTAAGGGATAAAAGTCGCGACAGTGATGACCACCAGCAGCAGCAAACCGTTTAAACCGATTTCTCCGGCAGTCTCTGCAATATCATTGAGTACCGTCACCCTGCCAAGCCCTTCCATATCGGCATCGACCGTATCATGTAAAAACGAGGCAATTATTGCCCACAGCCCCAACCACTTATGTAAACGGTAAGACTGATCCATCGGCCCGAACACCGGCTCCACACCCGGCCAGCGGGTTGCGATTATCTGTGAGATGGCCATTGCGATCAGTGCAGTCATTCCGAGATACTGACTGAACATAGCACCGGCATCTCTGCCATCAGCAACCCCGGGCACCCACAACAACGGCAACACAAAAGCAACAGCTATCAGTAAAACACCCGGTCTAAAAAGGCTCATAAGCGTCCCGTAAAATAACCCGTTCCAGTAATTTTTTATACATTGTAAATGGCATCGGGCAGGAAAAGTAATCCAGCCCGGCACGCAACAATGTTACCTGTTAAATAATAGAGTAATACTTGCACCCGCTCCGAGTCTGGGTGATCCAGCTACCAGAGTGAACCCATGCGATTCCGCTACCCATTTGGCTAACGCCAGACCCAGTCCGCTGCCGGATTTCGATTTAGCTGTAGGCGCACGATAGAACCGGTCGAACACTCTGTGTCTGTCGGCGGGCGCGATGCCGGGGCCATCATCCTCGACGATAAGAGCATCATCACTGAGAAAGAGGTAGATGGTCATTCCAGGCTCACTGAATTTAGCAGCATTACCTAATACGTTTCTGATCAACAGCGCCAGTGCGGCATCATTTGCGTTGAGCGCAGAGCGATATTGATGATCTTCCAGTTCTACAGCGAGCTTTTTTTCTGTCAGCGCAGGTGCAAGAATTCCCAATTCGGTATGTAGTAGTGCCTGCATATCCACCAGTCCCATCGACAGCGCCTTAGCTGATTGTATTCTGGCAAAACCTAACAACTGCTCAATGAGATGACTGCTTTGATCTACGCTTGCACGCAAATTATCGAGATAGCTTTCTAACGCCGGATCTCTATTATCACGTCGCAGCAACTGCTCTGTCATTTTTATCGAGGTGATGGGTGTACGCAGCTCATGTGCCGCATCATCAGTAAATTGCTTTTCGCGCTGAAGGCTGTGTTCGATACCATCGAGTAGCTGATTAACCGACGTCGCTACCGGCACCAGTTCTTCAGGTTGATTGTGAAGAGACAGTCTTTCGAGGTTATCCACCGAGCGGGCAGAAACTTCCGAACTTACCTTTGTCAACGCTTTCATTACCCAGGAAACAGCCTGATAGGTTAACCCGGCAACCGCAAGCGGAAGCAGCATCAACGGAATGAAAGTTGCCAGCACCAATGAACGAATGGCCTGCTGGCGTTGTGACTCTGACTCAAACAGTTCTACCACTACCGTATTATCACTTCCATACAACACCTGTGTTTGCCGATAACAGTGCCAGTCATCCGAGCCTTGCTTCTCACTGGTAAGTTCAACCCGGCTGAATCCATCAGCACACAGGGGAAAGTCAGACACGCCGGCAGAAACAAACTGTGTCTTTTGATCTATTGACAGCCGATAATTAACCGGCAGGCCATGTTCTCTGCTGATCGCTTCGGCAATCTCGAAAAGGTCATCGTCATAACCTTCTTCTTCATCTTCCTCGTCGTCTTCTTCGTTTTCGTCTTCATCATTTTCATAGGATTCATACAACACAAAGCTCAGCAGCACACCCGCGTTGGTCTTTAATTGCTGATCGTACAACGCGGTAACTGAATGCCCGGCGGTTCTGGCGGCAAATGCGGCGCAAACAATGATCAACAGGACAACAGGTACGACCATAAACC
>JAHDHK010000094.1:14102-18476 GCA_020631335.1 Chromatiales bacterium | reverse complement strand
CAGCACAAAGTACCCGTAAAACCCAACAGTTCAAATAGGGGTGAATTGCTGGTGATTAACGATAACGGTGATCCCAAACTCATCCTTGCCGGAAGGAAAGACGTACTTCAATACACCCGTTAAATGCACGCACGTTGAAACGGTAATGCAACCACTCCCGTGCGCGCGCCGGCTGGTTTACCGATACAACGCTAAGTACCTGACTACAGCGCGGCGACGCAGAAATCGTGTCTTCCCCCATCTCGCCTGTTGAATCCGGCCGGGGCTCGTGCAGTGCATTCCCAGTGATTTTCTGATTTAATGCATACTGGATTCAGTATCCATAAATACAACATTTCCGGATTAGAGATTTGGCTTTCAAGAGTATCCAACCGGTGCGTCGCCGGCTGGCAGACGAAGTTTACGATCAGCTTGTCAGTGCCATCATGAACCTTGAGATCGGGCAGAATGATCGCCTGGTACAGGAAAAACTGGCCAGCGACCTGGGAATCAGCCGCACGCCTGTCCGCGAAGCGCTGATGCGCCTGGAGCAGGAAGGAGTGCTGCAGCAAAGCGCTCAGGGCGGTTACCGTCTGCATCAAATGAGCGACCAGGAAGTGCGTGAGCTATACCAGACGCGCGCGGCCATTGAAGGCCAGGTAGCGCGGATTCTCGCTGAAAAGAACGACCCTGCGGATCACAGAACCCTGCGCGACACGATAGAAAAAGAAGAGAATATCTCCTCGGCCAGCGTTCAGGAATATTTCGAGGCTAACCGCAATATTCACCGGCGTTTTGTCGAACTGGCCAACAACCGCTATCTGCTGGAAATGTTTGATATGACCTGGGGCAAAGCGATGGCATTTCAGATTTTCGCGCAAATTGACAATGTCGACTTATCCAAATCGCTTGGCGATCACATGGCCCTTGTCGATGCCTTGGAAAAAGGGGATAAAATCGAGGCACTGGAAGTTTTTATCCGCCATATTCAGGACGGATTTGATCTGCAAATGCAGGGCATACACGCGACAGACCAATGAAACAGAAAAATCCTTTTGGTGAAGACATTCTGCCCTGTTCCGAACAGCCACTGACCGGTTTCTTTCGAGATGGCTGCTGCAATACCGGCGAACAGGACCTGGGCTCCCACACGGTATGCGCCGTAGTGACCGATGAATTTCTGGAATTTTCGCGCGCTCGCGGAAACGACCTGTCTACCCCGCGCCCGGAGTTTGGTTTCGACGGCTTGAAAGCAGGAGATCGCTGGTGTCTGTGTGCTGCCCGCTGGCTGGAAGCCGAAGAAGCCGGCTGCGCCCCCCGTGTGATGCTGCGAGCCTGCAATGTAGCCGTACTGGAAGTGGTGGATATGGAGCGACTCAGACAATACGCGGTAGATCTGAATTAGCAATTTGATAAAAACCAGCCGTCCGATTACCCGCGGCAAGCTGCCGGCAATACAGGCGACGGTTAGCAGTTTCACAACAGTCAAATGCGGTTTGCGTGATTCGACTTGAAAAAGCTGAAATATAAGTTGCTATTCGTCGTCAAAGAGAGTAGCGTCCCCGCTCTTACCCCTCCTACGGGCCGTTTTGCGGCCGCGGTGACCCCTTAGTGAACACGAATATCAGTGCGTTCAATCAGCTCGCACTCTCCCGGCCTGTGCTCGACAAAATCACAGAGATCGGATACGAAACCCCCTCTCCCATTCAGGCCCAGGCGATTCCTTTTCTACTCGAAGGCGCAGACCTGATCGGGCAGGCACAAACCGGCACCGGTAAAACTGCTGCCTTTGCGCTGCCCACATTGTCGCGGATTGATGTGTCGGTAAATGCGCCACAGGTGGTGGTACTGACACCGACCCGTGAGCTTGCCATTCAAGTTGCCGAAGCTTATAAAAAGTATGCAGGGAAGATCAAAGGTTTGAAGGTCATGCCGGTATACGGAGGCCAGGACTACCGCGTGCAAACCCGCGCGCTGGAACGCGGACCACACGTAGTCGTGGGCACACCCGGTCGAATGATCGATCAGCTCAAACGCGGCAATCTGAAACTCGATGCACTGAAAACGCTGGTACTCGATGAAGCAGACGAAATGCTGCGCATGGGTTTCATCGACGATGTCGAATGGATACTGGAAAAAACCCCGGGGGATCGACAAACCGCATTGTTCTCGGCCACCATGCCAACACAGATCCGACGCATGGCGGACAAATACCTCAAAGAACCAGAGCATGTAACGGTTGAGTTCACCACTCGTACCGCAGACACGATCAGACAAAGGTTCTGGTTCACCACGCCAAAAGACAAATTCCGCACACTGACGCAAATTCTCGATGCAGAAACAGTGGATGCGATGATTGTTTTTGTGCGCACCAAAAGCACCACCACCGAACTGTCGGACCGACTGGCCGAGGCAGGCTATTCCAGTGCGGCGCTCAATGGCGATATGCAGCAGAAGCTGCGCGAAAGAACGATCGATCAGCTGAAAAGAGGCAAGCTCGATATCATTGTTGCCACCGATGTTGCCGCAAGAGGCCTGGATGTCGAACGAATCAGCCACGTACTCAACTACGACTCACCTCACGATACTGAAGCCTATATTCATCGAATTGGCAGAACCGGTCGCGCCGGCAGAAACGGTGAGGCAATCCTGTTGGTTACCTCACGCGAAAAACGTCTGCTGCAAACCATTCAGCGCGCAACCGGCCAGAACATGGAGCGCTATGAATTTCCTTCAGCTGAAGAACTGAAACAACAGCGCATGCAACGTTTCAATGATCGCATTAATGCTGTGTTGTCGCTTAAGCAAAACAAAGAGCACAAACAGTTTTTAAACGAATACATCAATGCACACGATGTCAGCGCAGAGCAGTTGGCCGTGGCACTGGCCAGCCAGCTCATGGGCAGCAATACAAAGGCAAAACCGGTTATCGCTGAACCTGTACACGTAAAGCACGAAAGACCAAAACCGGTACATCACGAGAGCAAAGAGCGTTTCGCGACAAAATCCAAAAAGCCGGTACCTGATGAGCAACCGAAAGACCACAGCACAAAAGAACCCCGCAACGTTCCGGAAGACATGCCACCGATGGTTCGTTACCGCGTTGAAGTGGGAACCGATCATGGTGCTAAAGTAGGCAATGTTGTCGGCGCAATCGCGAACGAGGCAGGCATTGAGAACCGTTACATCGGGCGGGTAAAGGTTTTCGACGATCACACCCTGATAGACCTGCCTGAAGGAATGCCCAAAGCTATCTATAAAGATCTGCGAAAAGTCTGGGTGTGCAGCAGACAACTTCAAATCAGCCGTGTTGACAAAGATGAGCCTGTGGTCAGCAATAGCAGTGAGAAGAAAAAGCCCCACAAGCGCAAGAGCACATCGACCCCGCTGAGCGGCAAACGTAAGCGGCCGAACAAACCCGGCAACAAGAAAAACCGCAAAGAGCGATCTGCCGGTCCAATGCTCGCTGCGAGATAGTACCCTGCAGTCTGCGCAGTCACAGCGAAGTACCGGTACACACTTCGCTAAGCTTTACGCCTATCGACAGGCTGACATGCTGCCCTGCTGAAGAGGGCATCGCAAAAATTCATTTGCACGCACCTGTCACATAAAAGCCCGACAACTAAGCGAGGATAGCGGGCGGGTTACCTCCTCATTCGCGCGACGGGCCAGCGCACCGGACCGGAGTCACCCGCTGCGACATCATCCCCGTATAACCGGCAGTGTTTGCCGACTGAAAACACCGGGCTAACACAACACAGCCCTCCCCGCCTCTGCCCTATCCAGTGATATTACGCGAGCGCATCACGTTAACAGCGTGTTTCGCGAACCAGCGCACAAACTGAATTGCGTTAGGCCTCATCGCGGCCGTTAAAGTGCTAACCGTTCAAGAAAACTACCATGCTCGGTAACGAACTCAATTCAACCTGGCTGCTGTTCAGCGCCTTTCTGGTCATGCTGATGCAAGCCGGCTTCTGCCTGCTGGAAACCGGCCTGGTCCGCTCCAAAAACAGCACCAACATCGCCTTTAAAAACCTGGCGGATTTCTGCCTGTCCGGCATCACCTTCTGGATGATTGGCTACGGATTGATGTTCGGGGTTACAGTAAACGGCTGGTTTGGCTCCAGCGGTTTTTTTCACCAACACAACGAAGCTGATGGTGCGTGGTTCCTGTTCCAGCTCATGTTCTGCGCAACTGCCACGACTATTGTTGGCGGGGCACTCGCCGAACGCACCAGTTTTGTGGCTTACTTACTCATCAGTGTAATTGTCGCGGGATTGGTATATCCGATAGTCGGTCACTGGGTCTGGGGGGGCAGTAATGGCGACGCCTATCTCGGATGGCTAGCCGAGATAAAGTTCATCGACTTCGCCGGCGGTACAGCAGTACACAGC
>JAHDHK010000094.1:4994-14092 GCA_020631335.1 Chromatiales bacterium | reverse complement strand
TTGCAGCAGCCATTATCGTCGGTCCGCGTATAGGTCGCTTTACCAGCAGCAGACAGATACGCGCCAGCAATTATCCGGTCGCCGCAGTCGGTCTGTTAATTTTATGCTTCGGATGGTTCGGTTTTAATTCCGGCAGCGTAGGCGGTTACAGCACAAGCATTCCTCAAATAGCCATTAACACTATTCTATCGGCGATGGCAGGATGCATCACACTGATGCTTTGGCAGTTGTACCGAACAAGACTCCCCTCTATACACGCATGTATCAACGGTACTCTGGCAGGACTGGTAGGCATCACGTCTGCCCCTCATTTGTATTCGGCAGCAGACGCCATACTTGTCGGCATGTTGTGTTCGGCTGCCACCCATGCTGCCAGCGTGGCGTTGGTTCGACTCAAAATAGATGATCCGATCGGCGCGTTTCCGGTGCATGGAGCAGCAGGAGTTGCCGGTGCATTGTTAGTCGCATTGCTCGGTGATGTTGAAACGATCAGTCAAAACGGTGGTCGTTTTGAACAACTGCAAATACAGCTACTGGGGATCTCGACAGTAGCATTATGGTCGTTCGGACTGACCATCGTTATTTTACGAACCATGAATATCTTCTTGCCGTTGCGCGTGAGTGAAAACGCAGAGATAGTCGGACTGAATATCTCGGAACACGATGAGTCCACTGATCTGATTGACCTGATGGCAAATATGAATACGGTGGCTACTTCCGGCGAAATGACAACACGTGTTCCGGTGGAACCGCACACGGAAGTCGGCGCAATAGCCAACCACTACAATCAGGTACTGGATCGTGTCCAGGATGAGATAGAGCAAAGAGAAGAAACCAACCGTAAGCTCAGGGAAGCTTCCAGCATTCAGCTGATCTTCGAAAATGCACGCACCGGTATCCTGTTACTTGCTCAGGACGGCTCAATATCGCAAGCCAACCCCAGTGCTGCCCACATCCTTGGCTTTGTGTCTATTCAGCGTTTGATCGACGAAGGAGGCAGATTTCTGGAAAACCTTCACTTCGAACAGCGCGATACCTATCGACGGTTTCGCGACCTGCTGGAAGAACGCGGTCAGGTAGAAGAGATGGACATGGTGTACGAGCGCATCTGCGACGGCACTGTCGGCACAAGCACCTGGTCGATCCACACTATTGTGTCTGACAACGCCAAAGATGCGCACTATCTGTTGTCCACACACGATAACTCAGAGCAAAAAGAAAACGAGCTACTCAAGGTTGAACGTGACGCCGCCCACGAAGCGAGCAAAGCAAAGAGTCAGTTTCTGGCCAATATGAGCCACGAGATTCGCACACCACTAAATGGTGTGATCGGCATGCTGGAACTACTTAATCGTACCGGGCTGAATGACCGGCAGGTAGACTATGTAGATACCGCCTACAAGTCTGCAGAATCGTTGTTAAGTGTTATCAATGATGTGCTCGACTTTTCCAAAATAGAGGCCGGCAAGCTTGAAATAGATCAGGTGTGTTTTGATCTGCCCGAGTTGTTGCACGATACACTGGATATGTTTGCCGCCATCGCCTCACGCAAGGAACTCGAATTGGCGGGTTATTTATCTCAGTCACTGCCCCAGTTTGTTGATGGCGACCCGGAACGACTGCGACAGGTATTGGTTAACCTGTTAGGGAATGCATTAAAATTTACCGAAAAAGGTCATATAGAGCTACATGCAACCGTAAACCAAACTAAAAATGATCACGCTTCGGTGTCAATTGCTATTACCGATACCGGTTGTGGCATGGATGAAAATGCGAAGTCAAAGTTGTTTCGCTCTTTTAGCCAGGCGGACGCTTCCACTACCAGAAAATACGGAGGCACCGGCCTTGGCCTTGCCATATCCAAACAGTTACTGGAACTGATGGGGGGTGGAGTCGAGGTCGAAAGCACACCGGGAGAAGGGTCTACCTTTACGGCACAAATAACGTTCAAGTTGTCAGAAGATAGAAAAGCCAGCAACGAATATAAAAAGTTCGATTACCTGACCACTATTCTTAAAGGTCACACAGTACTTATCGTCGATGATCACCCGGTGAATCTTAAATATCTGATTGATCTGCTGACACCCACCGGAGCCGACCTGCTCTATGCCGAGAACGGCTCTCAGGCACTTACTGAGATGGAGCAGGCAATTGAACGAGGCACGCCGGTTGAGCTGTTGCTGACTGACTATCAGATGCCGTCAATTCATGGCATTGAGCTTATCACCATCATTAACAACCGGTTTAGTGAACATTCTCCCAGAACCATCCTGCTCTCCTCGGTGGATCAGTTAGAGGGCTTCGAGCAAACAGAGAAAAACACCCCTGACTATCATTTGCGAAAACCCATCCGCAGCAGCAGGCTCTTTGCCGCTATTGCAGAGATTTTTACCGAAGACACCGCAAAATTGCCTGCGGACAGCGCCAATGATGAAACCGGAACAAATGCATTATCGCTTCCACGTAAAACCAGTGAATACACTGTGCTCCTTGTGGAGGACAACCCGATCAATCAGATCGTGGCTACGGAATTACTCGATCAGATGGGGTTCAATATTGAAGTCGCTGACAACGGACAGGAAGGAGTAGAGTTCGCAGAAAAAGGAGGCATTGACCTGGTGTTTATGGACTGCCAGATGCCGGTAATGGACGGTTTTGATGCTGCCTCTGCTATCAGAAAGTTGCCGGGTGAAAAATCAATAGTGCCTATTGTGGCACTCACTGCCAATGCACTTGCAGGCGACAGAGAAAAGTGCCTCGCCGCCGGCATGGACGACTACATTACCAAGCCCATCGTACCTGCAGAACTCGAGTCGATGCTGACCCGGTATCTATCGAACGATCAGTCGATTCCGAAATCGGCGTAGCGTATTACCGGCTGGTGAAAGCTGCTCAATAGCGGTAGCAATTAATAAAAACACACAACGCCGATTGTCATCAGCTGCAGCATGTTTGCGCTATAGCCGGTAGTCATTTATGCCGGAGCCACGGCTCGCTTAAAGCTCCGACAAAGATATCCAGCGACGCTCGGTGCCGGATTTTATTAACGCTTCTATTAACGCATGTACCGCAAGTGACGAGCGCCCGGTGGGAAAGCCATCCGGCAACGCGCCGGTGCTTACGCCCGATACAAACTGTTCAATTAACCGCTGATGCCACTCAAAAGGAAAGTCCATCGGGTTTGCACCACCGCCACTGGCTGCTGTTTCACCGACACTGACACTTTGACCATTGCGATAGTTGATCTGAAGCTCGCCACCGGTCAGTGTAGCACTGCCTTTTTCTCCATGCAGCACAATGGACTCACTACTACCGGGATAACTTGCAGTGCTTGCCATTAGCGAGCCTGCCGCCCCGCTGGCAAAGCGCAGACCGGCACTGACAAAGTCTTCAGATTCCATGAGATGGAAGCCGGTTGTCGCGTGCATCGCTGCCACACATTCAACCGGCCCGGTAAATTTCAACATCAAATCCAGTGTGTGTATTGCCTGACTGATCAGTACACCTCCGCCATCGCGTTCGATGGTACCGCGACCGGGTTCATCGTAGTAAGCCTGCTCACGCCACCACGGCACCTTAACTTCTACCGCGTGTAAAACACCAAGCGACCCCAGATGTTGCTCCAGTGCCAGAGATGCATCGCGAAACCGGTGCTGAAATACCACACCAAGCTGCACACCCTCCTGCTCGCACTGCTCGACAATCTGCCGTGCAGCCGTCAGGTTTCTTTCTACCGGTTTCTCCATCAGGATATGTTTTCCTGCCGACGACAGAGTCTTTACCAGTTCCAGTCGCTCGTTGGGCGGTGTAAGTAACAATACACAGCCAATACTGCTGTTATTGACAATTTCTTCAACTGACGCCATTGCCGGAAAGCCAAATGTATCTGCAAATTGCTGGCGCCTCTCACGAGTACGGCTGTATACACCATGAATCTCAAGTTTGCCTGCCAGCGCTTCCAGGCTTTTGCCATGAGGAAGAGACGCCATACCGGTACCGATCACAGCCACGCCGGGCATTGATGTGCTCAAGATTGTTCTCCGGAAAACGGATGCAGACTGTGGTAGAAGTCACTGTTTGTATCGAGTGGTAACGTAACGGTTCTTTGTTCTTTTGCAGCCTGATAAACAGCAGATACCAGCTCAATAGACTGCCGGCCTTCCGTCGCAGATACTATATTGGCAGTATGACCACTCAGCGCTTCAGCGATTGCATCAAAGAATCCGGCATACCCAAAGTGTTCGCACTTCACCGCACTCACTACCCGATCTATATCGGGCTGACTTTCTTTTTCACGAGCGGTAAAAACCCAATTGTCTATTGCCGGTGCATAGGGAGTGGTACCACTTTCAACGGTAAGGTTCTCAAAGCAAAAGCGCAATCGAGTAGTATCGTTGGCTGCACCGAGGGTTATCGAACTACTGGCCAGCGCACCGTTTAGCATCTCAAAGCTTATGCTTGCACAGTCTTCTGTTTCTATCGGATTCACACGGGTGGCTGTCATCGCACTCACCCGCTTTACCGGACCGAAAAACCGACACAGCAGATCGTGGTTATGGATTGCGTGGCACAGCACAGCCCCGCCCTGTTCCGACGCATAGGTTCCACGCCAGGGAACACTGTAATAATCTGCACCACGGTTCCAGTGCGTTTCGATACTGGCTGCAAAGGGTCTGCCGGCAAGCTCGTTATCTATCAGTGCCTGCAACTGCATTGTGGCCGGCCCATAGCGGTATTGAAACACCGGAAATAACTGCTTCCCGCTTTGCGCCAGCACACGAAGCAGATCATCTGCTTCACTGACAGAACTCACCAGCGGCTTTTCACAAATCACATGTTTACCCGCTTTTAATGCCTGAACTGCGACTTCAAAATGCAGGTGGGGCGGCAAACAGATATCAATCAGATCGATGGAAGGATCGGCCATCACGTCCAGTAAATTTGCGCTCACTGCAATACCATGAGGCGAGGAAATTTCGGATGCTTTCCGATCATCGAGATCACAGACCACCTGCACCCTAAAGCTTTCAGGTAACTGCAGGTATGCCTGCAGGTGCTCGGCACCAATGCCCGCACCAATGATGGCGACACTCAGCGTTTTGGCCTTAAGTGCTGAAGTCATTGTCGGGAATCCGCCAATGCCTGAGCCTGTAACGCCATCTCGGTTACTTTAAAACAATGCGCCTGAGACATGGCTGTTTCGGTCCGGTCGCGTATGTCATTCAACAGGTTCTGAAAATACGGCAGCGGCGCATCTGCTGCATTTATTTTTTCACAACGGCTACCATTTACCAGCAACAAGGTATCCGTTGCAGCATCCGGCACGTCTGCATACTTACGTAATTCGATATAGCCTTCAGTACCGAGTATTGTCAGTCTGCCATCACCCCAGTTAGGCAGTGCATCGGGGGTATACCAGTCCACTCTTATGTATCCGTGCCCATGCTCGCTTCGGAGTGCTATTTCGCCGAAGTCCTGCAATTGAGGGTGTCCGGGGTTTGCGTAGTTGGCCGCAGTTGCCATCGTGACTTGCGCATCAGTACTACCGGTAAAATACAAAAACTGATCGATTTGATGAGAGGCGATATCGCACAGTATGCCTCCGTATCTCTCCTTAACGAAGAACCAGTCGGGCCGTGTGGGAAGATTGATACGATGAGGCCCCAGTCCGACGGTTTGCACGACTTTACCAATCGCCCCCTGCTGTACCAGTTCAGCCGCTTTGGTCACACAAGGCACTTCAAACCTTTCTGAAAAATCTACTGACCAGATCCTGCCTGTGCGCGCAACAGCCTCCTTAATACTATTAAGCTGCTCCATGGTGGTACAGCCGGGCTTATCTACCATCACATCTTTGCCATGCTCCATTGCTTCAATTGCAAGTGCGGCACGATCTGCTGGAACAGCAGCAATCAGAACCAGATCGATATCCGGATCTGCAAGCAGACGGGATTTATCTTCCACCCGTGGCACTCCCGGGAACCGCTTATCGAATCCTGCCAGCGTATTCGGGTTTCCCTCGGTCCACCAACCGGCAAACTTGCCTCCAACCGCCTGCATATGTGCAGCCTGTCCATAGATATGACGGTGATCAAGTCCGAGCGCGGCAAATTGTAAATCGGGTTGTGTCATTGAGCACCAAGCAGAGGCATATGTTTGCGACGATGATATTGCAGCGCGAAAATGATGCAATCTTTAAGTATCGCTACCGGAAGTTTCTTATCAGCTGGCAACAAAACCGCACGGTTGCCATCAAACGACAGCTCATCGCCATAGATTTCCCTGAACGTATCTACCAGACGGGACTGGCAGTGAAACAACAGACATAACGTCAGCTGAGGCTCCTCACGCACGCCGAGACGAAAGGGACTGCCGCCCTTGCAGGCATAGCTGGGCTCACCCCATTTCAGACTCTCCGACACGATAAGATTCTCCTTACCCGCGCACTCAAAAATCAGATGCCTGATCCGCAATATTTTTTTATGCGCGGCAAGCGGGTAGTCTTCGAACACAGAACGCACCCGCAGATCCGCAATTTCATTCATGACCCTTTACCCGCCTGTTGTTATGGAAAGCTCACTGTAACAGCTGGAAACCCCATTTTTTGTAGTTCCTGCTGAAAACAGCAAAAGCCTGCCGATAGCGTCCGGCCGATAATTACCTCGCCCACCGCCTCTGCCCTCTGTGCAACGACTTGTGTACGCGATATTCTGCACCGGGAACCACTCACCAAAGGACAAGCACTTTGGCTATTCACGCGCTCGGATACCTGGGGATCAACTCAACCCGAACTGAAGACTGGAATCATTTTGCCTGCAAACTACTGGGGATGCAGTTGGCTGACAGAGGGGCTAATACACTGTCATTCCGGATGGATGATCACAAACAGCGCCTGGTGGTTACCGATGAGTCAGGTGATGCATTGTCGTTCATGGGCTGGGAGGTTGAGCATAAAACCGACCTCGAATACTACGCCTCAAGGCTCGAAGCCGCCGGGTGTCGTGTGACCAGCGGCTCAGCATCTCTGGCAGATCAACGTTGTGTTACCGAACTTGTGTATTTTCACGACCCGCAGGGTAACCGTGTGGAACTATTCCATCAGCCATTCAAAGCCTCCGAACCGTTCGTCCCGGGGCGGCCGGTGTCCGGCTTCAAAACCGGCGCAGTGGGCATGGGACACGCGGTGCTGCACACAGGCAATATTGATTCACTGGTGCCTTTTTATCGTGATCTGCTGGATTTTGCGGTCAGTGATTATGGCATGCAGCCGGTGCCGCTCTATTTTTTCCACCTCAATGAGCGTCATCACAGTTTTGCGCTGGTAGGTTCCGGTGGCAGTGGGTTTCACCACTTCATGGTCGAATACCTTAACCTTGATGACGTAGGCCAGGGGTACGATCTGGCACAACTCGAAGAAAGCGCTATCGCCTATACGCTGGGACGCCATACCAACGACTATATGACCAGCTATTACGCCAACTCTCCATCGGGATTCTTCGTAGAGAGCGGCTGGGGCGGCAGGCTGATCGATCCGGATACCTGGCAACCACACGAAACCACCGGCGGCCCGAGTTTCTGGGGCCATGAACGACTTCATTTGCCCGAGGATGCCCGCAACCGGTTCAGGCAAATGAGACTGCAGCTGGCCGAGTCCGGGGCACGCACGCCTCCACTGGCAGACTGCCCGTGGTTATATAACGAACTGTGGCGCTCATAGCCTGTGGCGGTTAATTGTGAATACGACGTAGTTATCGTCGGGCTGGGACCGACCGGCGCTACCCTGGCCAACCTGTTGGCGCAATGCGGCATAAGGACACTGGTTATAGAACGCGAAGCCGGTATCTACCACTTGCCCCGCGCTGTTCATTTTGACGATGAGACCATGCGGATCTTCCAGACGGCTGGCATTGCCGAATCGTTGTCTGAAAAAATCAGAGTCAACCCGGGTATGCGTTTTATAGATGACTCAGAAAAAGTACTACTGGACTGGCCACGCCCGCAGTCAGTGACAAGCCAGGGCTGGCATGCCAGTTACCGCCTGCATCAACCGGACCTGGAGCACTTGCTTAGAAACACTCTGTCTCAGCACAACTGTTGCGACGTAAAAACACAATCCACACTCACCGGCATTTCACCGGCGGACGATCATGTAGAAATCAGCTACGTACACAAGCAGCATGAGGTGAGCGTGACGGCACAGTATGTCGTGGGATGTGATGGTGCCAACTCTACCGTGAGGCAGTATATGAACGCTGCGCTATGTAACCTTGGCTTTATGCAGCGCTGGCTTGTGGTAGACATACTGTTAACGCAGGATAAACCGGAACTTGGCGATCACACCATCCAATATTGCACAAAAGATCAGCCAATGACCTACTGCCGTAACCCCGGCCTGCGCAGACGCTGGGAAATGCGCCTGCCTGCTGACATCACCGATACACAGGCCACTCATGAAGCGAGAATATGGACGCAACTTTCCCGCTGGATAACACCGGACGAAGCCACCATTGAAAGGAGTGCAGTGTATACGTTTCGATCTGCTGTGGCTGACAAGTGGAGACACCGCCGGTTGCTTATCGCCGGAGATGCCGCTCACCTCACGCCGCCGTTTATGGGCCAGGGAATGTGTGCCGGTATCAGAGATGCCTCGAATCTGGCGTGGAAACTTGCTGCAGCTTGCAAGCAAACGCCAATCAGCAGCTCTCTGCTGGATACATATCAATCAGAAAGAGATCCCCATGTACGTGAATACATAACCACAGCGGTCAAACTGGGAGAACTAATCAACTCGGTCGACAATGAATCTGCATCAGCATTCAAAGGGGGAAACCAACACACCGATAATAAACAGCAGAAAAAAATGGTGTCACCGTCTCCGACATTAAGTGATGCATTTATCCGATGGCTGGGTTGCACGCCCCAACAGTACAGTGGCACCCTGTTTTCTCAGCCGCGATTATCGAACAAGCAATTACTGGATTATTCCACTGGTTATCATTTTGTTATTTTAACGACAGACCGCGACTTACCAACAAAACAGACAGTCATTAACGCCAATGATCACCCGGAAGTCCTTCAGTGCCTGAAATATTTTGATG
>JAHDHK010000094.1:0-4984 GCA_020631335.1 Chromatiales bacterium | reverse complement strand
ACCACCGTACTGGTACGTCCTGACCGATACCTTGCCGCGACAGCAGACGGTCATGCACAAAGCCTCGAACTTTGCCGCCTGGCCGACAGATTAAATTAACGCATCAGCCAGGCAAAAAAACGCTTGCCGCTATACTTTTATACATTCAAGCATTGCGTTGACAGTATTATGGCAACCAATAGTAAAAAGAATAAGCCATCATCGATACTACGTTCGATTCCCACCACAGGTGAGTGAGTAATTACTCAATGGTGACCTCTTCCCTGCACAGCGCCTGACACAGGCAATGCACACCACCTCCACCGAGAGTGAACATTGACATATCCGGATCGTAGACTTCATATCCGAGCGCACGCATTTTACTGTTCAGCTCTACCGCTCCCTTCATCGAAAGTACCTTATTGTTACCCAGAGAAACCAGATTAACGCCCAGGTCGCGTGCCTCTTTATAAGGTACTTCTACAAACTCAAACTTCCAGTCACGCAGCTGCTGAACCACCCATGGCTCCAGCGCGTCAGTACACGCCACCAGCAGTTTCTCATCGAGTGGCACCACCAGTCCGTCCATATGTACAAACTCGCGACTGATCGGTGCGGTTACCGCCTCCCAGCCTTCGGCACGAACAAATTCCGCCACCTGCTCGGAACCGGCTTTCTCTGATCTTTCACCGCAATAACCGATTAAGACTTTACCGGGCTCCAGAATGACAAAATCGCCGCCCTCGAAGTGTCCGGCGGTGGCATAGTTCCAGATCGGGATATTGTTTGATTGATAGAAACTGATCGCAGTAACGTAATCTGCCCGCCTGACTTTGAGCTGCATATGACAAATCAGCGCACCCCAGGGGGTCATCGCAGAGCTGTCACGGGCAAAAAAGTTTCGATGCAGTACCGGATCCGGTTCGAGGTAATGGCAGTTCACACCATTCGACTCATAGATCGAGACCATTTCCGCATGCTGCGCCATGGCTGTCTGCAGGTCAAACTTTACACCGGTCTTGTGGGCGTTATTTAAGGTGCGCGCGATTAATGGCCCGGCCTCTACCCACTGGAAGTACTCGGGTACGCCCAACAGGACATCCTGCAGAGGCGCATAGTCATTATTGATGCCCCATTTTGGCCCGTCTACGTTCTCACTCACCGCCGCTCACCTTCGCTATCTGAAAAGAGAAGGTGTTCGTACCACACAGGGTGCGAATAATCAAAGATCTGTGATAATGAATAGTGCAACCACTGACTAGACGCCCAGCCAGCAACCCGACCAGACACCCGATTACTGCACCCGGGTGACCAGCAAATAGTACCGGCGACTGGACATTCCAACTCCCCGGGCACCCGGTGCAAACTGCGATCGCTGGATTCGCAGTCTGCACTCCGGCGGTACTCAGGCTGGAGAGATTAAGAGCCCCGGGATCATGATGAGCAGTCGTGTTAAATACGCCCTCTCATATTGACAGAGAGGGCTAGACTGAAATGACGTTAACCGCCATGAAACGCCTTGCTGACGGCGTAGCTGTTTTCAAGCCAGTTCCAGAGAACAACTTTACCGTCACTTACCTTGGCGCGCAGCGCAAACCGGAATTCACCGATCTCTTTACCGGACTTGGTAGTAATCCCGTTCATTTTACCAAATACAGCAACGGTGTCGCCGAAAGCGAAAGCATCAGTGTTGTCCCACTCTGTGGTCTGGAAATTTTCACCGAAGATCTGTAAAAATTTAAAGATCTCATCCTTACCCTGCCACGGTCCAATCCACGGCATTGCCTTGTCACCTTCATTCTGCCAGACCATGTCATCAGACATAAGCTCTGCCATCGTGGCCATATCACCTTTACCCATAGCGCCCATATAAGCCATAACGGTATCAAAGGTAGCCTGGCTTGCAGGATCCATTTCTGCCGCCTTCGCATGTTGCGAGAGTATCAGAGCAAGCGAAGTACCAATAGACGCTTTAACTACATTTCTACGATTCATCATAATCTCCGTAATTAAAAACCGCGTTATCTTTAAAGCGGTGTATAAATATATTTAAAGTAATGAATCTTTAAACATCAGCAACCAGACAGTCCGAAACGACTTCCGGTTACATGGTTATAAGATTCGATGATCAGTTGAAAAACGACGGCCAACTCTTTGTCTGACCTGGGAGAGAACAACATGACCAGCCCTTCCCAGCCATCAAAGCGATCTGCCCAGGGATGCAGTTCACCCCAACCACGTTCAGCTACTTCAAGCGCACGTTCATAAGGAAGCGGTGCATGCAAACTACCGTCGGTATGAATATGAGAAAACTCCCTGCCTGAAATAATGGTATCAGCACGTTTGACGGGTATGTCATCTGTCAACCACATGCCCAAAGCGCCGGGCAATGAAACAACAGTCGGCTTTTTCTCAACACCTGGCAGTGAATAAGCCAGCTCATCAAGCTTCCGGTTTATCGCATCATCGGTTACCGCGTTAATCTGTACATGCGGCACCCGACCACTGGTCTTGTTATCGGGTTTTTCACGCTGCAGCAGAGGAACGCCGAGTTGTTCAAAGGCTGCTCGTGATATGTCGGCATCACAAGCGGCATTGTCATTTGCGGAAACCGGAACAAACACACCTTTCAGCAACAGTGCAGTTACAATAATAATGTGATATTTCAAGTCAGTACCCCGGCTATATGCTAAATCCTGTGACTACTTTCCACTCAACTGTTGAAGCGCACCCGCCCAGTCTTCAACGTGATATGACTGCACAATTTTGCCGTCTTCCACAGTGTGAATGTCTATTGTCATGATATCGAAAGCCCGGCCTTGTCCATCAACACCGAAAAACGGACCGGCAGGTGTACCGGTAGCACGGCTTCTGACAACCACCTTGTTACCTTCCTGAATCATCTCCTGAACCGCCCAGTTCAGGTCGGGTATCAGCTTCGAAAAACCGCCAACCTGCCCAAGAAACTGCTCTTTGTTTTTATTTTTTCCATCATAGCCGCCAATGCTTTCCCACGAATCAGTGGTGGATGCAGAGAACGCAGATGCAGCCTCTTCAGAACCAGGGTTACTTAGGAGTTCATAAAACGCCTTTACCACGTTTTTGTCATCAGCCATAACAGTGCCTGTGATCATCGATGCAATAATTAAAGTTGAACCAAGAATAAGTTTGGGAATACTCATGTCATTTTCCTGTATTACCTTGTTAATATACGTTGCGCGTCATAGTTAACGCAGCACGAATAATCAATACGACTAGCTACTATATAAAGAAATTAATTCAATGATAAGATGCTGCAATTGCTCTTCACCGTTCGGAATTTTCGATTAATGCTTGACGAACTACGCCAGATAGCAATATTTGCTAAAACAGTTGACCACGGCTCTTTTCGAGCTGCTGGACAAGCCCTCAGGTTGTCGCCTTCAGTGGTCAGTCATCATGTCGGACAGCTTGAACAGAGCCTGGGTACAGCGCTTTTGTACCGCTCGACAAGAAAACTCTCACTGACGCCCGACGGTGAAAGACTACTGGCATCGGCCTATGCAATGATCGAGGCGGCAGAATCAGGATTGCAGGATCTGTCGAAACAGGGTGAACAACTTTCGGGATTGCTGCGACTTACCGTACCCGCAGTGATGACTCAATCCTGTTTTATCAGTCAGTTATCCGGCTTTTCACGTACTTATCCTGAAGTGAGATTATCAATTGATCTCTCAGACCTGCGCAGAGACCTGATCTCAGACGGCTTCGATATCGCTATCAGTATCGGCTGGCTCAAGGACAGCTCGTTAAAAGCAAAAAAATTATTTGAAATCCAACGCCGGTTAGTCGCATCCCCCGACTATATTGCCAAAAGAGAAAGGCCTCATAGTCCGGATGACCTGACAGACTGGGACTGGCTGGAATTAGGACCAGTGTGGCACAGAAAACCCGAATTCAGAAAAGGTGATCAGAAAAAAACAGTTTCCAAGCGACCCTCACGCATCAGCGCTAATAACGCAGATGCGCTATCACAACTCGCGATTTCAGGCTCAGGACTGGCACTGATTCCAGACTTTCTCACCGATAAAGAAATTGCCGCGGGGCGTTTAAGTCACGTGCTTGAAGAATGGTCTGTTCAACCGCTGGATGTATTTGCCGTATGGCCGGCAAACGCCCCCAAAGACGGTTTAATTAAACATTTCGTCAACTTCCTCAGCGAACCAATGCAGGGTATTGCCAATCAGGATTGAATGATCTTTTTAATCCGCTGTATGGCTTATTGATACTGCAATAACATTGAGTGAATGCGCTTTTATATAAAAGCATTATTCACCCGCAGTTAATAACACCACTGTGGCAAGGCGATGCCAGACAGTACCTCATGATTCAAAGGCCGCTAGTATAACGCGCTGATAAACCTCAACGAGCTTTGGCCATCAAAGTGTGGAAATCTGGCTTTCAGCGAGGCAATCGCAGATTCTGCATCCTTTTCTGTTCCGAATACCAATTGCTGAAACTCAAGATAAGCTATCGAGTCGCTTATCGCGCCAACAGTGGCCGGCAATCCGTGTCCGCACCCTAACAAGCGAAGCCCTTGTGTTTCCTGTAAGTCTTTAAGTACTTTTATCCAGTTGCTATGGTTCCCGAGTGGAAAAGAGTGAGCATTGTTGAACATTAGGTCCTGGGCAATAAAGAGCCCGCTTTCGGGGAAATGGAAAGTCAACGCATGCTCGGACTCACAGTGATCAACCTGCCCTATGACTACCCTGACTCCGTCCCATTCGTGCTCTCCGACATTAAGCGTACCTTTCGGCAGTAACAACGGGGTTTCGTCACCAAATTGCTCTTTTCGTTTTAGATAAGTACCTCGAAATTTTTCACAGTCAGCAAGAATGTCTGTACTGGTTAGAAAGGGATACCCGCTGAACTGAGAAGCGCCGAGCAGGTGATCCGGATGCCAGTGGGACAAATACACACCAGCCACCGGCTTGCCGAGTGATTCAACGTAAGCTCGTGCTTCAGC
>JAHDHK010000093.1 GCA_020631335.1 Chromatiales bacterium | reverse complement strand
GCGCCAAGGTGTTCGCCGGTGTCGATGTAACCAAGGCACCGATCCCGGTAATCCCGACAGTGCATTACAACATGGGCGGCATACCCACCAACTACCACGGAGAAGTGGTCACCATAAAAGACGGAAATCCGGACCACGTGGTGGAAGGACTTATGGCCATCGGCGAGGCCGCCTGCGTTTCTGTACATGGCGCAAACCGGCTCGGATCCAACTCACTGCTCGACATTGTTGTTTTCGGTCGTGCGGCTGCGCTGCGTGCCAAGGAAACCGTCCAGGCTGGCAGCTCACACAAGCCACTGGGCGACGACGTTACCGGCGCACTGATAGATCGACTGGATAAAGTGCGCAACGCCAGTGGCAGCACCGGTGCGGCAGAGCTTCGCGACCAGATGCAACGCACCATGCAGAGCCGCGCTGCGGTATTTCGCACCGGCGAAACCATGTCCGCCGGCGTTGAAGAGCTGCAAAAAGTGGTCGACGGGTGGAGCGACATCGGGCTCACAGACCGCAGTATGATCTGGAACACCGACCTGGTCGAAACCCTCGAACTGGAGAATCTTCTGTGTCAGGCGCAAACCATAATAGAAGGGGCTAATCTTCGCACCGAGTCACGCGGCGGTCATGCCCGCGAGGACTATCCCGACCGTGACGACGACAACTGGATGAAACATACGCTTGCCTGGGTTCAGGATGGCAAAGTGTCGTTTGATTTCCGTCCCGTTCACCTCAACACGCTAACTGACGAAGTTGAAACCGTGCCGCCTAAGAAGCGTGTCTACTAACCTGCCGGACACCTCGACGAACAGAAAAAGGCAATAACATGGCTGAATTTACTCTTCCCGCAAACTCCATAGTCAAAACCGGCAAAACGTTCGATGCGCCTGAAGGTGCCACCAACGTGCGCAAGTTTATGGTGTATCGATACGATTCCAGCGATGGCAGCAATCCATCGGTCGACACTTACCATGTAGACCTCGACACCTGTGGCCCGATGATTCTCGATGCACTCATCAAAATCAAATCGGAAATCGACCCCACATTATCGTTCAGACGCTCCTGCCGCGAAGGCATTTGCGGATCATGCGCCATGAACATCGACGGTGCCAACACGCTGGCCTGCACGATGGCGATCGATGATGTAGAGGGCGACATAAAAATCTACCCGCTTCCACACCAGCCGGTGGTTAAAGACCTTGTTTCCGACCTGACGCAATTTTATCGCCAGTACGAAGCCATCGAGCCGTGGATGCAATCCGACACAGTGCCCGCAGGCAATCGCGAGCGACTGCAAAGCAAAGAAGATCGCGAAAAGCTGGATGGACTCTACGAGTGCATCATGTGCGCGTGTTGCTCAACAAGCTGCCCCAGTTACTGGTGGAACAGCGACAAGTATCTCGGACCTGCAGCACTGCTGGCGGCCTATCGCTGGATTGTTGACAGCCGGGATGAAAAAACCGACGAACGCCTCGAAGCACTGGACGACCCGTTCAAACTGTATCGGTGTCATACCATTATGAACTGCGCGACGGTCTGCCCTAAGGGCCTGAATCCGGCCAAGGCCATCGCCGAAACCAAAAAAATGCTGGTACAGAAAAATCTCTGACAGCACAGCCGCACAGGCAGCCGAAAAAGCGCGCCTTAAATGGCGCTGCCGGCGTGGTATGAAAGAGCTCGACACCGCCATGGCCGCCTACCTGCAGCATCACTATGATGCTGCAGCCCCGCAAGAACAAACGTTGTTCCAGCAGTTACTGGAAGAGCAGGATCCGCTCATCATGGGATTGCTCAATGCGCCTGACTCAGCCTCCCCCTACGACGCTGTCATTCAAAAAATCCGCCACTCCCTTATCGCTGACCGTTAAGCCTTCAAAACTGTACTTAACCGCAGTATGGGGTTTTCACCTGCTGGCCCTTGCCGCGACTGGCGCCGCAGCACTGCCACTGGTGATAAAGTGCTGCATCGTCACCGCAGTGATTATAAGTTTCGGCTACAACCTGCTGCAGGCCTCGAAAACACGCTATCTCATCTGGCACGCCGGCAACCGCTGGACCATCGGCATACACGAAAGCGAGCTTGAGCACGCCACGCTCACTGCGGTTGATTTTCTTTCACAGTGGCTGGTGATTATCACTGTCACATCCGAACAAGGCCGTGCGATGAGAATCGTGATTCCATTTGATTCAGTCTTGAAAGACAGCTACCGTCTGCTTAGAGTCAGGCTTCGAATCGAAGGCCATCAATTAATCAACCCGACCGATCAGTCGCAGCCCGGATAAACCAATGCCGAACCCGATTTTACTAGGTGTTAACGTCGACCACGTGGCCACTGTGCGGCAGGCGCGCGGCGCGTCATATCCCGACCCAGTGCATGCTGCACTGCAGGCCGAGCTCGCTGGCGCCGATGGTATTACTATGCATCTGCGGGAAGACCGGCGACACATTCAGGATGAAGATGTGATCCGGTTTGCCGCCTGCACCCAAACCAAACTGAACTTCGAAATGGCCGCGACGGCCGAGATGGTAGCGCTTGCTCACCGGATAAAACCACTTGATGTCTGCATTGTGCCGGAAAAACGCGAAGAGCTGACGACAGAAGGCGGACTTAACGTTGCCGGCAGCATTAACTCACTGACGCCGATTTGTCATGAGTTTGCAGACAACAATATACGTGTATCGCTTTTTATTGACCCGGACAAAAGCCAGATTGATGCAAGTGCTGCTGCAGGCGCACCGTATATTGAATTACACACTGGCAGCTACGCTGAAGCAGTGTCACCGGCGGCACAGCAGCAAGAGCTGAAAAAAATAGCAGAGGCTGCGCAATATGCAGTCAGTGTTGGCCTTATTGTAAACGCCGGTCACGGTCTCACACGTTATAACGTTGCCCCTATTGCAGCCATTAATGAAATACATGAACTCAATATCGGACACTCACTGATTGCAGATGCGATGTTTACCGGCTTACCCGAGGCCGTTAAAAACATGCGTAAACTGATGATCGAGGCACGCACGCAGTCAGCGACCACACCATGATTATCGGTACCGGCATCGACCTGGTGAAAGTATCCAGAGTCGAATCGGTGTATCAAAAGCACAGCGCCAGATTTGTCAGCCACGTTCTCCACTCGAAAGAAATGCCAGAGTTTGAAAAGGCGCCGGATAAAGCGCGTTTTCTGGCCAAGCGATTTGCAGTAAAAGAAGCAGCCACCAAGGCACTTGGTACCGGCCAGGCTCAAAACGTATTGCTGCGCCACTTTTACATTATGCATAACGAGCACGGAAAGCCACTGTTACATGCCGACGATCACGCACTTCAAGCCTGCGAGGCACTGGGGGTTAACGCCATGCATGTCAGCATTTCCGACGAAAGCGAATATGCAATTGCGAACGTTATTCTCGAGAAAGTCTCTTGAGCGAATCACTGCCACACAGCCCCTACCTGCAACTCGGCGGCGAATCCGCAGTCAGACAACTGGTAGATCGCTTTTATGACCTCATGGACGAAAACCCGCAGACCCGCGTTATCCGCGATATGCATCCGACAACTCTGGATCAATCGAGACAAAAGCTGTTTGAGTTTTTATCGGGGTTTCTGGGTGGACCACCGATATATATGGAACGGCACGGTCATCCTCGCCTGAGAATGCGCCACCACAACTTTGCAATAGATCAGACTGCCTGCGACCATTGGTTGCTGTGCATGCATCAGGCTCTGGAAGAACAGGTACAAGACAAGCTCCTGCTGATGCAGCTCAAAGCGAGTTTTACAAGAACCGCCACCCATTTGATCAATCGTGAGTGCGTTGATGAATGAATTCGTGTTGCATCCCCGACTTCAGGCAGACACGTTCTTTGTCAAAGATCTGAAACTAAGTCGCCTATTGTTAATTAACGACAAACAATACCCGTGGTTTGTTCTGGTACCACGGGTGCCGTCTGCAACCGAGGCTCACCATCTGAATAAGGACGATCGCTATCAGCTTATGATCGAATCAGACAGGCTGTGCACGGCAATAGAAAAGGTGTTCATGCCCGATAAATTGAATGTCGCCGCGATAGGTAATGTGGTACCCCAACTTCACGTTCATCACATTGCACGCTTTCGCGACGATGTGTCATGGCCGGCTCCGGTATGGGGTGCCAGGCCTGCCGTTGCTTATAACAATAAAGAGCATAACCAGGTCATCGATCAATTGGTTTCTGCAATCGACGAATTGTAGCCGTCGATGACAAACATACTGCTGTACTGCGCAACAGTGCTGATCTGGGGCACCACCTGGTACGTCATCAAACTGCAACTCGGCACTGTGCCGGAAAGCTGGTCAGTTGCATGGCGTTTTTATCTGGCTGCCGCCGCCCTCGCACTCTGGCTTGGTCTGCGCGGCCGCCTGGTTAACCTGCCCACAGGTAAAGATCTGCTTTTTATTTGCGGTCAGGGTGCGATGTTGTTTTCGCTGAATTATTGGTTGTTCTATCTGGCATCGAACCACCTGACGACAGGTCTGGTGGCGGTGATCTTTTCACTCATCACCATCATGAACATAGGCAACCAGCTTTTGTTCTTTAACACGCCGGTAAACCGCCGTGCACTGGCGGCGAGCGTGATCGGTATCATCGGCTTGGTTCTGGTGTTTTATCCCGAGTTCAGTGCAGTTGAACCCGGCAACAAGCTGGTGTATGCAATAGCACTGGGCGTTGTTGCCACATGGTTCGCGTCGCTGGGCAATATGATCTCACTTCGCAACTCCCGCAGCGGACTGCCGGTAATGAGAACCAACATGATCGGAATGTTTGCAGGTGCACTGTGTATGTCGGTCATCGCGATCGTATCGAAACAGCCACCTGAAATTGATACCTCTCTGCAATACCTTGGCGCTTTATTCTATCTGGCTGTGGCTGGATCGGTGATCGCATTCGGTTGTTATCTAACGCTCATCCATCGCATAGGTGCTGACAAAGGTGCTTATGCGGGTGTTGCCTTTCCGATTGTCGCGTTGTTGATCAGTACCTGGCTCGAAGGTTTTCTCTGGACATTTCCAGCAGTACTCGGAGTGCTGCTCATTGTGACAGGAAATATTCTGGCGCTATCCAACCCGCGTCTGCAGAAAACTCACACATCAAAAATCACAGCCGGATAATATCACCGGCTATGTTCAGCCAACCCACGGGCTTGAAGGATACTTGTTTTTAATACGCGCGTAATTGAAAACAGTATCGCCACCAACACTTGAAAACAATTTTTCTTACAACGCTTAGCACCGGTATTGCAGCGATGCATCAGCGTTAATACGCGTCTCAGGCAAGGCTCTCGACGCGAATACGGGTGACGTTACCTTCCACCGAATCAAGCGCCTCAATGCCGGCAATCGCTCTATCCATTGCCCCTTCCACAATTTTCCGGGTCAGCAGTATGACCGGTACTCTGGCGGAATCTGCATCCGGTTCTTTTTGTATGATTGCCTCAATGCTGATTTTTTCATCACCGAGAATACGACTGACATCAGCCATGACACCGGGTTTGTCTTCCACCAGTATTCTCAGGTAAAACGATGTTTCAAACTCTGCTTTGCTGACAATGCGTGTATCGCTCAGTGCATCGTGCTGAAATGCCAGTGAAGGTACGCGATTATCGACCGATGCAGAATCAAGTCGCACCACATCCATGATATCGGCCACCACACTCGACCCGGTGGGCTCTGCACCGGCGCCGGCACCGTAGTACATCGTGGGTCCGACGGCATCCGCCTGCACCAGGACAGCATTCATTACCCCATCGACATTGGCGATGAGTCTGCGCTCGGGAATCAGTGCCGGATGAACGCGCAGCTCAATGCCATTATCGGTATGGCTGGCGTAGCCGAGGTGTTTAATCCGGTAACCCAGTTCCTGCGCATAAGCAGTATCGGCCTGAGTGATATGACTGATACCTTCCGTATAAACCGCATCAAACTTTAACGGCACACCGAACGCAATGGACGCGAGTATCGTCAGCTTGTGCGCAGCATCGATTCCTTCCACATCAAACGTGGGATCAGCCTCGGCGTAGCCAAGTGCCTGCGCCTCTTCAAGCACATCGTTGAAGTCACGTTGCTTGTCGCGCATTTCAGTCAGGATAAAGTTACTGGTACCGTTGATGATACCGGCAAGCCACTGGATACGATTGCCAGCCAGTCCCTCACGAATAGATTTGATAACAGGAATACCGCCGGCAACCGCAGCCTCAAAAGCCACACTGACGCCGTGTTCTCTTGCGGCCTCGAACAACTCGTTTCCATAGACGGCTATCAACGCTTTGTTCGCGGTGACGACATGTTTGCCATTGGCTACCGCCTGAAGCAACAGGCTTCGGGCAGGCTCATCCCCGCCCATGGCTTCGACTACCACATGGATATCAGGATCATTAATGATTTCCTGCGGGTCTGTGGTCAGTGCAACATCTTTTAGTTCGGGTTCAATGGTGCGACTGGTGTTCCGCACCACAGCACTCTTGACTGAGATGTCACGACCGGTTCGACGGTTAATTTCCAGGGCGTTGCGAACCAATACTTTCGCTGCCCCCTGACCAACAGTACCAAACCCTAAAAACCCTACATTTACCCGATTCAAAGCGGATGAGCTCCAATGAACATCAGAGAAAAAAAGCCTGGCTGCCGCTTGTGCTGAGCCCGATGATCAACAGTTATCAGATTACGGCAAAGGCGATATGTTTAGCGCAGTACTGTGCCGTCTGCGCAAGGGCAGGTATTATAACCAACGTCGCGCAAATTGATCGAAAACATGAAAATCACACTGGACAAACCGCAGGGAGAATACGTATTCAGCAACTACGGCGAAGGATTTCTGAGCGTAAACGACCAGAAACTGACAAGTCATCTGTTGATTTTCCCGGACCGCCTCGACGAGTGGCCAGCCCCTGCCATTGAAGAGCTCACCGCTGAACACTTCAGCGTGTTCGCCGAGCGAAAACCCGATGTGATCATTTTCGGCACCGGTGCACGACAGCAATTTCCGGGAGTTGACGTCAGACGAGAGCTTGCCAGGCTTGGTATCCAGCTCGATGTCATGGATACACCGGCGGCTTGCAGAACATACAACCTGCTGGTCTCAGAAGACCGCGATGTAGGCGCGGCCGTTTTTCTAATCTGACGGTATTGCCTTCAGGCTCAAACAGTTAGTTGAAGGTAAATTTTTGCAGCTTGCTTCGAGAATCCACAATGCCGTCAAATGCTTTGCGAACAGGTGCCGCTTTCCTGGATACATGAAAGCCACCGTCGTACTGGTCATCGTTTGTGCAGCCTGACTCCGGCAGCAGTTCGAACGTGGGAACATCCAGCTCGAGGTCCTTCTTCACTACTTTTTGTATCGTACTTTCCATTTCAAGCTCCTGATCCGTATGGGTTGACGGCATCTATTGTTTCAAATTAGAAACACTATGTCAGAGAGCTGAATCACAAAAAGGATGGTCTATTTCGGATAGAAACAGATTAAAAAAACAAATATTAATTATATCAATAATTTACATACAAAATCACTGAGTAAGGTCGCCGGGATGCACGACGCCGATTTGCGGATCACACCATCCAGCTGAGCATCAACCGGATCAACACGACGGGCATTACCTCAAGCGCGCCCCGTTAGAGCAGCATTGCCTGTAGACGGCTAGAAATGCGCAGTTACGCCCACGTAGGCTCCATCCAGGGTTGCATCAGAATTCCAGTCGTCAATGTCATCAATGCTCAGACTGAGGCGCCGAATTCCACCTTGAATACCGAAGTCCAGTGTAGGTATCAAATCGACTTCCAGGTGCACATAGGCTTCAAGATCCAGTAACTCGCTGTCTTCGAACCCTATTCCGTTACCGCGAATACCTGCAGCCAGTCCGCTAAACGGTAAATCTACCCTCAGATGCCCGTACAACATCGGGATCGTGTGTGAGAGCTCGAGCTCATCAGCTGTGCCGGTCGTCGTTTCGCGCGCCGAAACAAAACCGTCCAGCAATCGCAGTGTCACACCGAGATCCGCCGTCACCCAGTTGTCCAGCAGTTCGTAGTACAGCGTGGCATCCTGCATATCAAAATCAAGCTTCGCATCCACCTGTCCGCTGAGTGTGATCAGGCCGCCCAGCGTACCGGTGGCAGATTCGGATCGACCGCTCCAGTTCACAGGCGTAGTACGCAACATGACATTGGGTAATAACGGTACAAAATGCTCCAGCGCCACGTAGATCGAGGTGCTGTCGGAGTCACCACCGCCGAACTCGCTGGAAAAATCAAAGCTGTTATCTGACTGACCGACAGTACCGTCGGCTTCCGGCTGCCAGAGACTTGCCCCGGCGTACAGACCAAACAGAGTGTCGGCCGAACCTGAAGGGCTGAACACTCCAAGCATGGTAGCCAGCAAAGCTGGCGTTAATGTGGCTCTGACGGCTGATGTAAAACCTGCGCTGATCATGGTGTGTCCCGGTTGGCCCTGATGGTGGCGGACGATGGATCATTCCATGTTTGTGCCACAAAACCTGTATTTTTGTTGCTGGTCGCTAATGCGGCTCAGGTTTGTTCGCTGCGCAACTCGGCGATGAACTGGTCCGATTCGGCAATTGAACGATTCATCTCTCTGATCAGCACCGCGATTTCATCCTGCAATGAGGCGAACTCGCCTTTCAGCGAACCGATTGCCTGCGCATTCAGGTTATGCTTCAAAAACAGCACGTTATCGCGAAAAGTCGCCAGCACCGGCTGCATACTTTGCTCGGAACGCCGCATCGACGCGAGCATTCCCTGATAGCGGCTGCGGGTGTCGCGAAGCTGATTGCTGCTGCTGCGCTTGAAGTCTGGGTTCGTATATTGATCGATTTCCTGGCCCCATTCTTTAAACAGTGCTTCGGCTACCGCTTCAACGCTGTTAATCCGGTCAGTGACTTCCTGTGCCGCGGATTCACTGTCTTCGTATTCTGCATTGAGCCGGTCATACGCCTGTTTCAGATCAGTGTTCTGCAATGCGACGACAGAACCGAATTGTTCCAGCGCATCTTTAAACTCTTCCTGGGCATCCTGCTGCGAGTCTCTGGTGTTCTCGACCCGGCTGACCAGAATATCGCGCTTGTGGACACCCGCCTTCTCCCACGCGTTGTAGTAGGTGGACGCACATCCACTCATCAGACCAGTCAGCAGACTGCACATCATTAAATTTCGAATAAAGCTCTTCATCACTGTAATTCCGGATACCTGCGGACCGCGTATTATCTAGGGATGACCCCGGGCACTCAACCTGTTGCCGTTGTCGTAATCTTTGAGGTCATACAGGCCCGCGGGACGCCAGTTTCGTGCCGTCGGCGGCGCCTTCCCCGTCGAGCGGAACATGGCAACTGCAAAAACGCTGCAATGCATCGAGAAACACTTCCGCATCGGGCCGTGACAATGCCCGAAACTGTCGCAGGAAACCAAAATTCCCGAGCAACCCGCCAGTGTGCACCAGCAGCACGCGCGCGCGCTGCGATAACCCGGCAGTAAACTCCGGACTAAAACAATACGTGAAAACCTTCGCGGTATAGATTGGGTCGAGAATGATGCCGGTGACACGGTGAAACTCAACCATAAACTGCAGCAGATGTGTGTTTACTTTTCCATAACCGGGTGACGCTGGCCGGGTGAGTGACCAGCGCTGCCGCCTGTCGCCGACCCAAGTCTCTATATTAGCGTGCACTTTGTCGTCACGAATCACCGGAACCCCGACCACTTGTACCGCGCTGTCTGTGCCGTTCACCACGCCAGCCATCGTGGCTCCGGTCCCCACCGGCAAAACAACGATATCAGGACGGTAGCCGCTGTTGCGGATAACGGTGCCTAAACCGGCACATCCTGCCACTGCAGGGACAGTAGACCCACCCTCGGGAATCTGAATGGTGCAGTTCAGCCTGTGCATTAGTGCAATGCGGTAATTCGCATTGTCGCGGCGACGGTATTCATCACGACTGACAAAGTGCAACTGCATGCCATAGCGCATTAGCGAACGCTGCAACTGATTATCGGTGGACTCACCCTCACGGATAACGCCCACGCAGTCAATGCCGCGTTGATAACAAAGAAAAGCAAGCGCATGCAGATGATTTGACCAGGCACCGCCGAAGCTCAGAATGCGATCCCCGGGCCGGGCATTCTCTAACACGGCAGCAAGTTTAAAGGCCTTATTACCGATGTTCCCGGCGGTAAAACATTCAGTGCGCAGCACTGCAAATTCTGCGTGTGATTGCGGGCACCAGGTTTTATCCAAACGGGTCACATAACGTGCCGTATTTTTCATTTCATCAAACATACGAAGATTAAGAATCCGGCAAACTTCCCTTTTATAAACAGACATCTTACTGCAATTGTTAAGACAAACTCTGCACAACATAAAGCAAGTCACATATTCAGTATTTCCAATTGCGCCGATAACGCCCACTAAATTCACGGCGTAAGGGTCTGGCAAATCACCCGCGTCGACAATAATAAGAAAAAGAAAATAAAGATGGACTTACCACGGCGAAGATTCCTGGCTAAAGCAGGCTTAACGTTTGCTTCACTGCTTTCAGCCAATGTACTGATTTCCTCAGCGCACGCTCTTGAGGGTATATCGGCAATAGAACACTTTCTATCCGACAAGAATAACTTTGCAATTGCCGGTATCAAACTGCGCAACCGCAAAGCGATAGAAGAGATCTATCGAGTTAGAAAATTTGCACCTCTGTGGACTACCGACAGCCACCCGACCTATACAAGTGTTGTCGTGGCACAGCGGCTGGCTAACGCCAACCTGCTTGGACTGGAACCCTCAAAATACTATGGCCGATTGCTTAACCAGCTGGCCACGGAAAACTTCCATAACAATCTACTCGAGTTTGAATTACTGATGACCGACTCACTCATCAGTTATTTCGACGACATCGCTCACGGTGCAACCGAGCCCCCGACATCGAAAGCCGGCTGGAAGCTCGAACGGGCAAGGCTTCCTGCCAATGAGATAGCACGCGGATTTTTCAACGGTGAAAAGTCGTTAAGCGAAACCATTGATGAATTGCATCCGACTCACTATCGCTTCAACCGATTGCTCAATGCGCTCAGAGATTATCAGGCAATAGAAGACACCGGTGGCTGGTCATCGATCTCGAACGGTCCATCACTGGCCATAGGTGACAGAGCGACCCGCGTTGCCGAATTACGCCAAAGGCTTTTAGTCTCGGGTGATCTTCAGTACAACACCACACTCGACCATGAGCTCTTTGACAACGAGCTTGCCCAGGCACTCACTGATTTTCAGACACGCCACGGTTTAGAGCCGGACGGCGTGTTGGGACCAAATACCCGCAAGGCACTCAACGTTCCGGTCAGTGAGCGCATTGCACAGTTGAATCTCAACCTCGATCGCTGGCGCTGGCTGCCACGGGAAATGGGCTTCTCGAACATTACTGTCAACACAGCAGGCTACGAGATGGATGTCACACTCAGTGGTCAGGTGGCGATGAATATGAACGTGATCGTCGGTAAACCCAAACATGCAACGCCGTTGTTTTCAGACACCATGGAGCATATGGTTTTCAACCCCTCCTGGTATGTACCCACAAGCATCGCCCGTAAGCTGTTGCGCAAAGAAGCAAGACAACCGGGTTATCTGATCGGCAATAATTTTGAAGTGAGAAACAAGTCAACCAATCGCGCTGTGCCGTTTAATCAGTTAACACCGTTTGATCTGGACCCTCAGTTTTTCTCTGCGAAGTACTGGCTGCGCCAACGACCCGGTGATGAAAATGCGCTGGGACGGTTGAAGTTTATGTTTCCGAACAAGTACAGCATTTACCTTCATGATACGAACTCGCCTGAGTTGTTTGCAGAGTCCGGACGTGCTTTCAGCCACGGCTGTGTTCGCCTTGAAAAACCTGAAGAACTGGCTGAGTTACTGCTCACTGCAGATGGCCATGACTACTCTGCTATCAAAAGCTACCAGGCGCAGCAATCTACCAAAAAGGTAAACCTGCACAACCCGTTACCGGTTCACCTTACCTATCAGACTGCCTGGGTAGATGACAGCGGTAAAATAAATTTCCGCGAAGATATCTACAAGCATGACCGCCATGCACTGGCTCAGCTCGATAACAACCACACCAGGTTTGCACAGGCAGAAAGCAATGCACTGGCGCTGACCGGCATGACGCTTGTGTCAAATCTTTACTAATGTCAGCCAACTGATGTTTACCTGACCTTCGCTGCGCAACAATGTTTGTTGCGCAGCAGCGCTTAAAGCCCGGTTACTCGCGGCCAACGAGAGCCGCAACAGCGAAGTATCAATAACAACAGCAGCAACACGTGCGACACACTGCCGGAACCACCGTCATTTTCACTGTTGCCAGCACTGACACTGGCCCGTGCCCAATCGGCGGTGCGCGCTAACTCAGCCGCCAGCAACTGACGACTGTTATCGTCCCCCGATAAACATATTTCAGGTACCAGGGCTGAAAGCAGCAGATCGGTAGTGATACAAACATCAAGCGCATGCGCACCCTGTTGAAATAAGGTGAGCGCCGAACTGCCACCACAGTCGATATCTGCCTGCAAGCGATCGCCCGTTGCCGGTGAGTCAGACAACGCTCGTCCGGCCAGCGCATTGCACAACCGCACCGATTGACGTGCCGGCACCAGATCGTCTTCAAGCCCGTGCAGTATCTTCATTGCAGGCAGCGATGCCGACTGCTGCCCGATACGCTGAGGATAAGAGTTTTCAGGTACCGGTGATTCATCAAGACTGACAGTAAGCGGATCCCCTACTACCTGATTCATCAACGCGATACCGCTACTCGTGGTGTAATCACCCGAACGCATTTGCAGCAGAAAATCACTGAAGTCTGTCGGCGGGTAGAACAGAACTGCCGCCGCGACATCTGCCGGCCTGTTCACCGCGAGCGACAGAGCCAGATGCGCACCCGCAGACTGTCCGAACACCACCGGCTGCACCTGCGCACCGTAATCAGCCGCATTTTCCTGCACCCAGTTCAATGCGGCCGATGCATCTTCAATGATCTGGGCAAGCGTTGCGCCCCCACATGCGGCACTGCCCTCATTGTTGCCCAGCAATCGATAGAAAGGCGCAAACACAACGAAGCCCTCGTCGACATACTGTGTTGCCGTTACCTCAATACCAAACGCGCCGAATCCACGACTACTCCAGCTGCCGCCATGCAGCGCCAATAAGGCGGGCCTGACCACGTCACTGCGCAAGTCTGACTTATAGATCCGCATGAGCAGCTGACACTCACCACTCACGGTGGCGATCGTTCGATACACCACACTTTTGCGATACGGTTGCTTCATTCCATTCAGTGAGCGCGCGCTGATCTGGTAGGTAGACCCGGGAGATAATGTCCAGACCGATTCGGCCTCTGCACCACGCTCGCCTAACTGCGAAGTACTGGTAGCCTGAAAACAGAAGTCCCGTTGCGGCGTTTGCGTAAACTGAATCGGACTCAGACACGCGGCATCACGGTAATAGGTCCCGGATTCACGCGGGACCGCTGATTCACACCCGCTGTCGGCCATGGTGTAAAGCGGAACCACCTCAAGATCAGCTCTGACTCTGGCGCTTAAATCGCAACCGACCGCGGTTTGCAACGCGTCCTGTAAATCACTGGTAGTAAACACATCCTGCGCCGCGGCAAACTGGCCGGCGCACAACACAACAGAAATGGCGAAGAAAAATCGTCTGGTGCAACCCATAGCTACCCGTAAGGCAAAATAAACAGTGTAGTGCAATTGCGACATCAGCATCGCAAGCGACGGTACTGCCTTTCATCATATAATGAGGTTTGATTTCATCAAGAGTGACACAATGGCAGGTCTTTCCACACACGTGCTCGACACCAGCCTCGGCAGACCGGCATCTGGACTCAGCATCGAACTCTACCGCGAAGGAGAGCTGCTCACCAGCAGGGTGACCAACAACGACGGCAGAACAGACGAGCCGTTGATCACCAGCGGCAGCTTGCAGCCGGGCAAATACGAGCTGCAATTCCATGCCGGTGATTATTTGCGATCCACTGGTGCAGTAACAGAAGATATTCTGTTTCTCGACATCGTCGTCATTCGATTCGGCATAGCGCACACAGATCAGCACTACCATGTGCCATTGCTATTGTCACCGTACGGCTATTCAACCTATCGCGGAAGCTAGTGTGAACCCCAACCTTAATAAACTGCAGCCGTACCCTTTCCAGCGCCTGAAAACACTGTGCAGTGACGTTACCCCCAATGCCGACTTAACATCGATTGACCTGTCTATCGGCGAACCCAAGCACAGCCCTCCCCAATTTGTACTTGAGGCGCTGCAGCAGGCATTGGCCGGTGTCAGTAAATACCCCCCCACTCCCGGGTCATTACCCCTGCGGGAGACTATCGCCGCATGGATAACGCGGCGTTTCAAACTGCCACCTGGATCTTTAAGCCCGGCAGACAACGTATTGCCGGTCAATGGCACCCGCGAGGCATTATTTGCGATTGCTCAGTGCCTGTTTGATCCATCAGCAAAAAAGCCCTTGATCGCCATGCCCAATCCGTTCTACCAGATCTATGAGGGAGCAGCATTACTGGCCGGCGCCTCTCCGCTTTTCTACAACACGCCGGCCGCGCTCCAATATCAGCCCGATCTTGACAGCATTGCACCGCAGACCTGGAAGCAGTGTCAGTTGATCTATCTGTGTACACCGGGGAACCCGTCCGGCGCGGTCGTACCGCAAAAAACGCTGCAGCGTCTGATCGAGCTTGCGATAGAGCATGATTTTGTCATTGTCAGTGACGAATGCTATTCAGAAATCTACCCCGATGAGCATGCACCACCGGTTGGTTTGCTAGAGGCGGCAGCCGCCATGGGCAATACCGACTACAGCCACTGCCTGGTATTCAATAGCCTGTCGAAGCGCTCCAACCTGCCCGGCCTGAGATCCGGGTTTGTTGCCGGTCACCAGTCGCTGATCAAGGCGTTCCTGCTCTACAGAACCTATCATGGCTGTGCGATGCCAGTACACACTGACGCCGCCAGCCGGGCCGCGTGGAACGATGAACAACACGTGCTCGAAAATAGACGGCAATACCGGGGAAAGTACAGTTCAGTATTGAAGGTACTAGACCCGAAACTGGCTTTGACGCAACCCGATGCCGGCTTTTTTCTGTGGCCACAACTTGAAATAAGTGACACTGACTTCACGCGGCGCTGCCTGGCCGAAAAAAATGTCAGGGTACTCCCGGGCAGCTATTTGTCACGCACAGTAGACAACCCCAACCCGGGTGAGGGGCAAATACGTATGGCGCTGGTCGCCCCCACGGAACAGTGCGTCGAAGCAGCACAAAGGATTGCCGATCTGATTCCCGGCAATTGACCGGCTGATCAGACACATCCAGCCAGCAGTAATTGCCATCGACACGGCAGCACCAGCTGTATCCGGATCCATCCCGGCAACGTCGCCGACGGACCGCATTTTCCGGGTGCGAGGCACCGTTAACAGCGTTACCATATAACTCTTTTCCGCAACCAAACCAGCCCAGACAGGAAATCCATGTCAGACCTTGAAAAACTCATTAACGAGGCATTTGAACGCCGTGCCGAAATTACCCCTGCCAGCGTCGATGCAGACACGCGAACCGCCATTGAGCAGGCTATAGAACTCATTGATTCCGGCGAAGCACGGGTTGCAGAACGACGCGGTGTTGGCGACTGGGTGGTCAATGAATGGTTGAAAAAAGCGGTGCTGCTGTCTTTTCGTGTGCGCGATAACGCCCCGGTCAGCGCCGGCGGGTACACCCAGTTCTACGACAAGGTTGACAGTAAATATGCCGACTACTCGGCCGAACAGTTTGCCGCATCCGGTGTACGGGTTGTACCACCGGCAGTTGCCAGAAAAGGCTCGTTCATCGCCAGTGACACTGTACTGATGCCCTCATACGTCAACATTGGCGCTTACGTTGACAGCGGCACCATGGTGGACACCTGGGCCACCGTCGGCTCCTGCGCACAGATCGGTAAAAACGTTCATTTATCCGGCGGTGTGGGGATCGGCGGAGTCCTTGAACCCTTACAGGCCTCTCCAACGATCATCGAAGATAACTGCTTTGTCGGTGCACGCTCAGAGGTGGTGGAAGGTGTTATCGTCGAAGAGGGGTCGGTAATATCTATGGGTGTCTACATCGGACAAAGCACTCGAATCTATGATCGCGAAAACGATGAAATCATTTACGGCCGCGTCCCTGCAGGTTCAGTGGTGGTGTCCGGCAACCTGCCTTCAGACAATGGCAAGTACAGTCTTTACTGCGCAGTAATTGTCAAACGCGTCGATGAAAAGACTCGCAGTAAAGTAGGCATCAACGAACTGCTTAGAAGTATCGACTAATGGCAATTACCCTGTACGGTATTAAAAACTGCGATACCGTAAAAAAGGCGCGGCGATACCTGGACGAAAAAAATATTGAATACACATTCCACGACTATCGCGTCGACGGAATAAATGAAAAACTGGTCCAGGGCTTCATCAAAGATCTGGGCTGGGAAAATGTATTGAATAAACGCGGCACCACCTGGCGCAAGCTGGATGACGCCACCAAAGATGCTACCAGCGCCAGCAACGTCGCGACCTTGCTTTGCGAACAACCGGCAATGATAAAACGCCCGATCCTGAAGCAGGGTAAAAATCTGACTCTCGGTTTTTCAAAGGCGCAATACGACGACGCAATTCAGTAACCATGGATGAGGTGATCGCCAATCGTCTGTTGGCGCTTGCCAATAAAGAATACGCCCTGAAATCTGCCCGGTACTTTAAAACCGGGCCTGGCGAGTACGCCGAGCACGATCAGTTTCTCGGTATACGCGTACCGCAACTTCGAGCACTGGTCAAAGAATACCGAACCTCATTATCTCTGGCCGACTGCTGCCTGCTACTGCAAAGCGACTGGCACGAGTTCCGGCTATTTGCGCTGTTGGTCATGGTTGAGCTGTACCAGCGAGGCGATCAACCGGAAAAGAAAGCCGTTGTCTCACGCTACTTCAAACACATTAAGCATATTAACAACTGGGATCTGGTCGATGCATCAGCCTATAAAATCGTCGGTGCATGGCACTACGATAAAGATCGAAGCAGTCTCGATCGGATGATTAAGGCAGCATCAATGTGGCATCGCAGAGTAGCGATACTATCGACTTTTTACTCCATCAAAAAAAACGACCTGGATGACACTTTCAGGTATTCGAAGTTATTACTTAATGATAGTGAAGATCTGATTCACAAAGCGACCGGTTGGATGCTGCGGGAAGCCGGTAAACGTGATGAGCAACAACTGATTAGATTTCTTACAACTTATCACCGGAGTATGCCGCGCGTAATGCTTAGCTATGCCTGTGAAAAACTAACAGCAGAAAAAAGAGCACTGCTTAGATAACAAAAGGTCATTGATATCAAAATCACAATAGCATGCCGGAACATATTCGCCGACATGCCATTGTGCTGGCTGAGTACTCAGTCAGTTACATTAACGTGACATCCTCACTATCGAGGTCGTTGAGCCTGCCCCGGGAATGCGATTTTACCTTCTCTTTGTGTTTGATAAGCTGCCTGTCCAGCTTATCGGTTAAAATATCTATCGCGGCGTACATGTCTTCGTCACTGGTGTCTGCAAAGAGTTTCGTACCTTTCACCCTGACCGTTGCCTCGGCTTTTTGCCTGAGCTTTTCGACATTTAAAATAACATGAACGTTCTGGACATCATTGGAGTGTCTCTCTAACCGATCCATTTTCGCTGTAATGAATTCCCGCAGAGAATCTGTGATATCGAGATGATGACCTGAAATCGTAAGATTCATTCGCTTTTCCCCTTTTATGTTTTACTGATGAAAATTGCGTATGAACAGCCACTGCACCCTGAGTGCGAACTACTTTTACAACAGGCCTTTGTACACTGGTACTGTGCACTCCGGCGGAACGATTGGTTGGCCGGAATTGTAGGCAGGCATACCTTAGTGCGGTATGCGGTAATCGGGTTGACCTGTTGTTTGTCAGTGCTATGACAACCTCCTCTGGCGGATTATTAACCTCGATTAAACGTTCCAGGTGCGTTCACACACCCGCAACGACACGTATAGGTATATCACTGTTTCAACGCAATGTCTAAAGTATCGATCGTGATTTGTGTCGCAATGCGACGGTGGTATTTTGACGCACACCTGAATTCGCCGTTTTGCCTTCAATCTACCGATTTATACGGCCTGACAGGTTACCAATCAGTGTAGACAGTCACAGGTGTATATTTTGTAAATTACGTATATTTGACTTTCTGAAAATGAGCAGCCTACTTAATTCGGATACTGATAAACGCAACATCATCACAACACCCACCCTATAATGCATCAGTGCTTTACTGATCTCGGGCAATTATATTTTCACCTATCACCAAGCGCTGCAATTACCACTCGAATTTAAATTAGCAGCTTACGCTTGCAAGCACATACCGCTTAGCGCTACCACCACATACAGTTGT
>JAHDHK010000092.1 GCA_020631335.1 Chromatiales bacterium | reverse complement strand
TGTGAACCCGGTAAAATCACAGTGTCGCAAAGCACTGTAGACTTACTTATAAAATACCCCCTGTTTGTTGATAATCACCTTGTTACCAACCACATCGGGAAGTTACAGATAAAGAGTCACGCGTGTTTTTTAACACCTGCAAAAGAAGGCTTTAGCAATACGGTAAAGCCTTCGAAACTAATGAAGCAACAAAAATAATTAGAAGCAGATGGCAGACACGACAGTCTTCAACGGGTAAAGCGCTTACAAACCAAAGTGCACAAACCATTATTATATTAAGGCTACGCTGCTGCCTGAATGGAAATCTCGAGCTGCTCTGATTGTTCCTGCAGAACACGAATAGCTTTCTGTCGTGGCAGGCACTGACTAGTTCCGTAAGCGCAAAACATACAACACTCGCCGTTTGTTGGCGCTGTCGTGTTCAAACACTGATCACACACTAAAACGTAAGGACTATGGTCCGGTTCCATGGTTACCCATTCCCGATTCCCGCATTCGGGACAGGTTACTTCACATTCGACGCGCACTACGTCATACATACCAATCGACTCCTTTCGAATCACCGTCGGGCTTCCTGCCCGACATAGTTGAATTACCTTACAGGTCAAACGGCTGTCTTGTGACCAGATTAAAGTTTAATCGCAGAAACCGGACCAAATCCACATTGTGACGCACGCCACAAAAGACCGGCTCAACGGCCACACTGACAAGGATCAGTCACCAACTCTATTCATCTCGAACACGCGTTATCAGCATAGCGCTGAAAATATTTGCGGTAGCTGTCAACAGAGCATAATTTACTTATACTGCGTTTCAGGTAAAGCCCGGGACCAGCCCGTTGAACACTGCAAAAACCGACAACAGACCGTTGGCCGGCAAATCACTCGATCGCTACCGTGACGACGGTTTCGTCTTTCCAATTCAGGTGATGAGCCCGCAAGAGGCGCATTTGCTTCGCCTTGAACTGGAAAATATTGAAGCGCAATACACTGCCGGCACGCTTCCCGCCCCCCTTAGTCAATACCTGCGTGTGAATACATCTGTGGTCTTACCACTGGCTGCCAGGCTTGCCGCCGATCCCCGCATTCTCGATATTGTGCAGTCAATACTCGGACGCAATCTGCTGGTGTGGGGCGCTGAGTTTTTCGACAAACCCGCCTACTCTGACAATATGGTTTCAATGCATCAGGATCTGACTTACTGGGGCCTCGGGGCAACTTCACAACAAGTCACCGCCTGGATCGCCCTCACCCCGGCCACCGATGAATCAGGCTGTATGGCATTGGTCAGGGGCAGCCATAAAAACACCATTCTGCCGCATGAAGACACATTTGCAGACAACAACATGCTCTCTCGCGGACAGGAAGTCCAGGCGGATTTCAACGAGGAAGACAAAGTACTTATAGAATTACAGCCTGGCGAAATGTCCTTGCACCATGGCCTGGCCATACATGGCTCCGGGCCTAACAGGTCAGCCGACAGACGATTGGGTTTTGCTATCCGTTACATAGCCCCTGAGGTAACCCAGCACATTGCCGACAGAGACTACGCCATGCTGGTACGGGGTGAAGATACCCATAAGAATTTTGTACTGTACCCTGCCCCGCGCGACAACTTCACCGTTGAAAGTCTGGCGTTATATGATCAAATTCTTAAAGATCAGGCCGCCGCGTTAGCCAAAGGTGCAGCACAGGAAGTTAAAATTTACTCAGACACTGCGGGCAAGAGCCCAATCGCACCAACTTCAACTGACAAGGGTATGTAAAGTGGATACCGTAAACTTCACTGCAATGAAAGACGGCACCAAAGAAGAGTATGAATTTCTGCGTGATCAGGAACACACCTTCAATGCGATGACTGCCGACAGAATCCTCAAAGAACTCTCATCACAGGCAGAAGAAACCATCGGCGGCTACAAAATAACCCGTCTGGAACATGGACTGCAGTCGGCAACACGGGCATTGCGCGATGGCAGCGACACAGACTGGATTGTCGCCGCTCTGCTGCACGATATCGGCGATGGTCTGGCACCACAAAATCACGACAAAATGGCCGCCGAAATAATTCGCCCGTTTGTTCGTGAAGAAGTCACCTGGGTAGTCGAACATCATGGTGCATTTCAGATGGTGTACTACGCGCATCACTACGATGGCTGGGACCGTTTTGAACGCGAAAAATACAAAGACAGCCCCTATTACCAAAGCTGTGTAGATTTTTGCGAGCGCTGGGATCAGGCATCGTTTGATCCGGACTACGATACCTTGCCACTTTCACATTTCGAACCCATGGTGCGCGAGGTATTTGATCGCAAGGCATATGATGAATCTGTCGTGATGCCCGGTGTCGTGAAAGGCTTATAGCTGACCGACAGTGTCAGCTTGCATATACCACTGGAAATTCATCACCCGCCATTGCCATACCCGGCTTAAGGCGCTGTTCAATTCCTGGAAAAGGGGGAGAGATTTCCCCTCCACGCTCAACATAGATGGCATCATCTCCCATTAATCTTGCAGAAAACGCTCGTCGTCGATGCTCACTTAAATTCTCCGGCGCTCCGTGCACAGTCAGGTAATGAAAAGCAATACAGTCACCCGGCTCAAGCTTCCATGACTTGATGTTGTAGTCACTGCGGGCGTTGTCGATGTCCGGCATGACGGACATGGCCTGTCCTTCACGTTCGTACTGCACACCGGAGAATTTTGTCGGTACGAACAACTTGTTCCACCGGTGCGAGCCAGCAATAAACTCGGGACACACCGACTGTGCTACCGGGTCGAGCGGGATCCATAAACTACACAACTGCTCACCATCGACACAATAGTAAGGCTGATCATGATGCCATGGCGTTTTGCGCGCAGTGCCCGGCTCTTTCACCAGTACATGCTCATGAAAAACGCGTACGGATTCCGAGACGACCAATTCGGCGCATACCCTGGCCGCTGGCGAGTTAAACAGAAAATCGCGGTACTCATCTATGCGTTGCCAATTGCAATAGTCACCAAAAAAATGACCGGCCTCACCCTCTGTTGTATAGACCTTTCCATAGGGCCCGGGCGCATCTATGTTTTTAGCAATACCATCACGCAGTGTGTCTACCCAGTCTTTGAACAGACCGCGAATTAATACCACTCCGTCTTCTTTGAAGCTTGCACGTTGTGCGTTATCGAGCAACTGTTGAGTCATGGTTTCCTCGTATACAGTTCCAAACTGCTTTTTGAAAATCTTTTTCAAAACAGCAGTGTTTCTATTCGACGCCAGAAGAAAACCCGGCGTCACATTCCGACCCACGGCGGGTCCCTTTCCCCGACGAATAGCCAGCCTGCTTAACAGCCCGGTGTTCCGTAAGAAAGTCTCTGCACGCCGAATCCTGATGGGTTATCCGGGCTGGGCGTTTCTCTGAGCTTCTGTTCTGGCAACATTATCCCGAAGATACACCGGTAGTGCATCTGCCGCATCAACCCCGGACCCGTGACTGATCATCTGTTCACCGATAGCCAGTATATCGAGCGCGTGGGGTAGTGTTGCAGCAATCGGATCAGATGCAACACCGCTAACGCCGGATAATTCATCCGCGTAAACCTCCCAGCCGGTGCCTGCAGCCTGCCAGTCACTATCGAGCTTAGCTACGTCCGAAGGGTGGCAAACGCGTTCCTCTCCCGAAAGCACCGGGTGCGATGCATCGACTTCATACGCTCCCCAGTAAACCTCTCCCATACGTGCATCCATCGCCACCGCAAAGCGCACCGCAGCAGTTTCGCGATGCGCGCGCAGGGCAATGGCCGCCAGATTCGAAACAGGTGCTAACGGTAAATCATGCGCCAGCCCGATTGCCTGCGCGGCAGCGGTCGCAATGCGCACTCCGGTAAACGCACCCGGCCCGCGCCCGAACGCAACCGCATCCAATGACGAACGCGCCAGCTGCGCTTCTGCAAATAATTCATCGAGTGCAGGTAACAAAAGCTTCGCGTGCATACGCGGTTCGACCGAGTAGCGAAAGCAGATCTCCTCACCACATTTGAGGGCAACTGAAAAGGCCTCGGTGGCGGTGTCTATCGCGACGATATTCAACGGTGGTCCTGTCTAACGGTTAAGGGAATTATTCGGCGTCAAAAAAATTTTGCACGCTGTTGGGTTTTTGCACTATGCGCATACCCGGCAGACTGCTGATAAACGTAGTACCGTACTCTTTGGTTTTTAATCGCGGATCACAAATCACCAGCACACCCCGGTCACTGACATCACGAATCAGTCTGCCAACCCCCTGCTTCAGAGCCAGCACAGCCTTGGGTAACTGGTAGTCGGTGAAGGCGTTAACACCGTTGTTTTTCATACCGCGTATTCTGGCCTGCAACACCGGGTCTCCAGGTGATGCGAACGGTAGTTTATCGATAATGACACAGGACAACGCACTGCCGCGAACATCAACCCCCTCCCAGAAGCTGGAGGTGCCCAGCAGTATCGCATCTCCCATCGATTGAAAGGCATCTACCAGCTCGCGCTTGGGCATTTGCCCCTGCACCAGCACCGGATACTGACTGCTCTGGCGCAGCTGTGCCGCCGCCTGTTCCAGCGCCCGGTGGCTGGTAAACAAAACAAACGCGCGTCCACGGCTGACCTGGGTCACTTCGAGCACCACCCGCATCACAGCCGAGTCAAATGCCGGGTCTGCCGGTGCCGGCATATCTGACGGGAGATACAGCATCGCATTTTTTTTGTAATCGAAAGGACTATCGACCTGTATTTCCAAGCAATCCTCGATACCAAGTTGTCCCTGGAAGTGCTCAAAGCTGCCATTTACCGCCAGTGTTGCCGATGTAAAAACCCACGAACACTGCAACTGCGAAAGCGCCTGCGCAAAGGGTTTTGCCACATTCTGCGGAGTCAGATTCAACGAAAAGCCGGTTCGATAGGTTTCAAACCAGTGAATGTAGTCTTCGTCGCGCTGATCTCTGTACGATTCGAGGTTTTCAATATGAGACAGGCAACGCCGGCGACAACTCTCGAGCCCTTTGCCGCGAACAGAGGCAGCATCCAGCGGTTCGAACAATAATTCGAGCGTATCGCTAAGTACTGCCAAAGCAGACTCAAGGTTACCTTCCGAAGCGACTTCTTCCCAAGCCCCCCGACGTTCTTTAACCCCAAACGCGAGGCGAAAATCGCGCACCGCCTTCTCCAGTGCTGCGGCTCGATCTTTTATCTCCAGCATATCCGGCGCTTCAGACAAAAATTCAGCATGGCTGTCGCGGGCAAGATCAAAAAGCTGCCGGCTGCTCAGCCGGCGCCCGAAGAATATCGCAGCCGTGTCGGGCAGTTGATGTGCCTCATCAATCACAACCACATCAGTATCAGGCAGGATTTCGCCGAAAGCACCCTCTTTGAGTGCCAGGTCGGCACAAAACAAATGATGATTCACGACGACGATCTTCGCTTCCATCGCCCTCTTGCGTGCCTTGTGCACAAAGCAGCCACCCTGCTCCTCCGGGCTGTGATCACTGCAGTGATCATCACTTGAAGTCACATATGCCCACACTGGTGAGGATTCAGGGACATCGAGCACTTCGGCAACATCACCGGTTTGCGTCTGCGCCGCCCAGTTTCTGATGATCGCAAGTTGCGCGCTGAGTGTGGGGTCGCGCATGGCCGGGTTTTGCATGGCCCGCTCAAGCCGCGTGCGGCAGAGATAATTGGCCCGCCCTTTAAGCAACGCCACCTTGGGGTGTTGCTTCAGCGTTCGCTGTACCACCGGCAGATCAGTATGAAAAAGCTGATCCTGCAGGTGCCGCGTGCCCGTTGACAGGATAACCCGCTTGTCGCAGGTAAGCGCCGGCACCAGATAGGCGAAAGTCTTGCCCACCCCGGTACCTGCCTCACCGATCAATATATTGCTGTCCGCGATACAGGCATCGATGGCGGTCGCCAGTGCCTGCTGCTCTGCGCGCGCCAGAAAACCCGGCTTGCTTTCCGCAAACGGCCCCCGGTTACCCAGTAACTCAGCGACACTACCGGGTGCTTCTTCGACGGTATTGCTAACCCGGTTCAATCAGCGTTCAGACAGCTTGGTGGTTTCAAGTTCCGCCTCACGCGCGCCCAGCAGATCACCGCGCCCCTCGCGTGAGCGTTTAATGATCAGCCAGTTCCGGTAGCGCAGCTGCCGATCAGCGAGTGTGGCGAGAAAGTTCGACTTTGCCGCGTAGTTTTCTGCCCGCAGAAAAGAACTCAGCTCAAGCTCGAACTCAGCAGCCCGACTCCACAGCACCGGGTCTCTCGGCGTTATGGTAATGGCTTCCTGCAGCCGTTCCTTGGCCAGATCGAGCTGCCCGCCGCGGCGCATGATTTCGGATTCCTGCCATAACCTGGCCACCTCCGGATCCTGAATATCATGGCGAATGTCACCCTGAGTCTGTATCTGAACCTGTGAATCCAGCCGCTGATTGATCAACTGCGCCTGAGACGGAGAATTGCCGGTGGTCGAACATGCACCTGCCAGCAGTACTGCCAGTGCGACAGTCGCGTACTGAAGAGGCCTGACGGCCCCGGATTTATTGAGTATTTTCAACGTTTTTCCGATCTCAGAAATGCAAAAAGCCGTGCCCGGTAACCGGGCACGGCTTTTAGTGTAACAACTGCGCGACGCAGTTGTCAGCGCTTAGTGCATTACCTATTTAACGTGAAATTCTACACGTCGGTTGGCGCTTCGTCCTTCTGCCGTGTCATTGGTATCAATCGGCTTGGCTTCTCCAAACGCCCGGGCAAGCAACTGCTCGGAAGGAACACCGCGCAGCATCAGGTACCGAACTGTCGCCAGTGCGCGTTTCTTGGACAACTCAAGGTTGTATTCAGCCGCCCCCTGACTGTCAGTATGCGCCTGCACTTCAACGACCATATCAGGGCTTTTGAGCAATGCATCCGCCGCATCATTCAGCACAACCTGAGCGGAGTCAGTGAGCTTGTCAGAGCCGCTTTCAAACAGAACCCCCTCAAGCACGCCGCCGAACATTGCGCACCCGGTCGCTGTGACCGGCACATCTGCACTGCCCGGACAATCGTCAATGTCGTTGGGCACACCATCGCCATCAGTATCGTTTTCGTCCATCGGCTTCATCATGGAGTCCATGCTGTCGCCCATATCGGATTTAGTGAAAAGGCCGCCGTGGTCCATACCACCGCCACCACCGCCGAAACGCCAGAGCACACCGACAGAAGTCAGCATTGCGTCTTCATCAAACGCTTCGACCTCACCGCGCAAAGCCAGACCGATGCGAGTGCCGTACTCAACACCCAGACCACCCATCAGGTGCACATCGTTCTTGCGCTCATATTCCAGATCACTGTCGTTGTCCATCGAACCAACGCCAGCCTTCAAAAACACACCCAGGCCAGTGCGATTCATCAACTGCTCAGCACCACCTAAATTGTAGAAGTGGTAAAGCACGCTTAGATTTGCGACCTTGTATCCCAAATCATCTACGGTGTTATCAGTAGTGGAAGTAACTTCTGCCTCACCCAGATCGGCCATGCCCAGCTCGAGCGCCATATTAGGTCTGAAATCCCATCCCAAAAAGATTTTACTGCCTTCACTGTCTTCATCGGTTACCTCAAGATCCACCCCGGACTGCACTTCCGGCGACAACTTAGACTGCCCGGCCCCGGCACCAACGTAGAACTGCTTGTGAAAACCATGTTCCGCAGCGATCGCCGGGGTGCACAAAACTGCGCTAATGAGCGTGGCGACGAGGGACTTTTTATTTTTCATTGAAATTTTCCCGGTTTATTGAATATTTACTGTTCGCCCATTAGTCACCCGGTGACTTTGGGAAGCTGTTAGCCGCTTCTTCTTTACTCAAAGACGACAAGTACTCGCTGTACCAAATAAGTTATAGACCAACATTTCAAAAATAGAACCAAAAACTCAAAACAGTCTGTCGACTTTCCACACAGAAACACTCGTCTGTTACTCAACGAATAAACAGCAATACGGGATAGACAAGGGAAAACCCGCCATACGCTTAGCTATAGCGAATAAAAGTTGTACGGGCAGGCATGCGGGCGCGCATGAATCAACAATGCAAAAAATTGCAATCGATTATTTAATAGTGCTTGCTGAACAAACCGCGGGCAACGGCAATGTAATTACCACGATCCAAAGCAGCAAACCGCTTACTTCAGTATGAAACAAGACTAAATTAACGCGCAGTCAAAGTCTGGCAGCGTTGAGATGAGCCGTTGTTTATTCCCATTCAATCGTTGCGGGTGGCTTGCCTGAAATGTCGTAGACCACACGTGACACGCTGTCCAGTTCATTAATGATTCTTCTGGAAACAAGATCCAGAAAATCTTCCGGCAGACGTGACCAGATAGCCGTCATAAAGTCGGTCGTCTCCACACATCGCAGGCAAATCACATGGGCATAGCGACGGCCATCACCGGTAACACCGACAGATTTAACGGGTAGAAAAACGGCAAATGCCTGTGACACTTTGTTGTAGAGGTCATGGCGTCTGAGTTCTTCTATGAAAATATGATCTGCCAGCCTGAGCGTGTCCGCATAGTCTTTGCGCACCTCGCCCAGTATTCGCACACCAAGACCGGGGCCGGGAAACGGATGCCGGTCAACCATCTCCGCCGGCAGACCCAGCTCACGCCCCACCAGGCGCACTTCATCTTTGAACAGCTCACGCAGTGGTTCTACCAGCTCAAGCTTCATGTGTTCGGGCAAACCACCGACGTTATGGTGAGACTTAATCACATGCGCCTTACCGGTTGCGCTGCCGGCAGACTCAATCACATCGGGGTAGATGGTGCCCTGAGCCAGAAATCGTACATCCGTTATTTTTGCCGCCTCGCGCTCAAAAATATCGATAAATAAACCACCGATGACTTTGCGCTTGCGCTCAGGGTCATCAACGCCCTCCAATGCGGCCAGAAACTCCTGCTCGGCATTTACCCGTATTACCCGTACTCCCAGCGATTCGCTGAAGGTTGCCATCACCTGATCGCCTTCCTGATGCCGCAACAAACCGGTATCCACAAAGACACAGGTTAACTGCGTGCCGATTGCCTGATGCAGCAGGGCCGCAACCACAGAGCTATCAACACCGCCGGACAATCCTAACAATACGTTGGCGTCTCCAATCTGCTGACGTGCTTTTGCAATACAGTCACTGGCAATGCTTTTTGGTTGCCAGTTGGCTTCGCACCGGCAAATGTCCCGGACAAAACGATGAATAATCGCCGCACCCTGACGGGTATGGGTTACCTCTACATGGAACTGCAATGCATAGATGTTTCTTTCTTCATTGGCAAAACCTGCGATCGGCGCGTTGTCTGTGCTTGCAATCAGCTTGAAACCATCAGGTAATGACTCTACCCGATCACCATGACTCATCCAGACATCGAGCAGCCCGTGTCCCTCGTCATTAATGTGATCCTGAATATCTTTCAGCAGCATCGAATGCCCGCGTGCGCGAACCGTGGCATAGCCGAACTCGGAATGATCAGCCGAGGCTACCTCTGCACCAAAGTAATTGGCCAGCAATTGCATGCCGTAGCAGATACCCAACACAGGTACCGCAAATTCGAAAATCACATCGGGTAACGGATATCGCGTCGATGCAGTTACCGATTCGGGCCCGCCTGACAAAATAATCCCGTCAGGTTTGAAAGACTTTATATGTGCAACGTCTACATCACAGGCGTAAATCTCACAATAGACACCTGCCTCGCGCACCCGCCGCGCAATGAGTTGCGTAAACTGAGACCCGAAATCGAGTATAAGAATGCGCTGTGCATGGATATCTGTCATGCCGGAACCTGTTTAACAATTTGGGGGAGAACTACTTTGCCTGCTATTGGCCGCTTGGTAAGACGGCGTTCTGCGGCTTTAGTCGATGCGATAGTTAGGGGGTTCTTTCGTCATTTGTACATCATGCACATGACTTTCACGCATGCCTGCGTTACTCACCCGTACAAAAGTAGCGCGGTCCTGCATCGCACTGATACCTTCACAACCGCAGTACCCCATACCGGAGCGCAGCCCGCCAATAAGCTGATGAATCACGGCCGACACCGGCCCCTTGTAAGGTACTCTGCCCTCAATGCCCTCGGGCACCAGTTTGCGCGGAGAGTCTTCGCTGTCCTGGAAATACCGATCACTCGAGCCCTGTTGCATGGCACCTACTGAACCCATGCCACGGTACGATTTATACGAGCGCCCCTGGAACAGTTCAACCTCACCCGGTGCTTCCTCAGTGCCTGCCAGCAGACTGCCGATCATCACGGTGTAGGCGCCGGCAGCAATGGCCTTGGCAATATCACCCGAGAAACGAATACCGCCATCTGCAATCAACGGCACACCACTGCCCTTCACCGCACTTGCCACGTTATCAATCGCAGTCACCTGCGGAACACCGACGCCTGCAACGATACGAGTGGTACAGATTGAACCCGGACCGATACCCACTTTCAGGGCATCTGCGCCGGCTTCCACCAATGCCGTAGCCGCGTCTCCGGTTGCGATGTTGCCGGCAATCACCTGCACATCGGGGAAACGCTTTTTAGTTTGCCGCACACGTTCGATGACGCTTTCAGCGTGCCCGTGTGCCGTGTCAACGATAAGCACATCAACACCGGCCTCAACTAGAGCTGCCGTGCGCTCATCGGTGTCTGCACCGACACCAATTGCCGCACCGCTGATCAGCCGGGCCTGATCATCTTTACAGGCTTGCGGGTAGTCCCGTGCACGGCGAATGTCCTTGACCGTAATCATGCCGCGCAACTCAAAGGCATCGTTGACGACCAGCACTTTTTCGATCCGGTGCTGATGCAACTTTTCCACTGCCTGCTCCCGGGACGCCTGCACCGGCACAGTCACCAGTTTTTCCCGCGGCGTCATAATGGAAGAGACGGGTTCGTCCTCACGGGTTTCAAACCGGATATCGCGCTTGGTAACAATACCGACCAGTCCGTCTCGATCGACCACTGGCAGTCCGGAAATACCGTGCCTGGCTGTCAGTTCGCGAACTTCTTTGATTGTGGTATTCGGCGTAATGGTGATCGGTTCGAGGACCACACCGCTCTCAAAGCGCTTGACCCGCCGGACCTCGGCCGCCTGCTTTTCAACAGGCATATTCTTGTGAATGATGCCGATACCACCTTCCTGCGCCATGGCAATAGCCAGCCTGGACTCGGTGACTGTATCCATCGCTGCTGAAAGCAATGGCATGTTCAATGTTATTTCGCGGGTAAGGCGGGTTTGCAGTTCTACCTGCCCGGGTAGCACTAATGAGTGCGCTGGCTGCAATAACACATCATCAAAGGTGAGAGCGTCTTGAACGATGTTCATGACTGAGCCTGGAGGGTTGCGCGGCGATCCCGCCGTGCACTTCATTATAACGTTTGACCGTTAGCAGGTAAATTGATTAACTGCATCTACCCGTCAGTTTTTCTTGCAGAGTCCAACTTTATGCAGCAAATCCCGCTCTCACCCGACCAGGTTTTTACGGTCAGTGAGTTAAACAGCGAGGTCAAGTGGCTACTCGACACTCAGTTCGGTTCGATCTGGGTAGAAGGCGAACTGTCCAACACCATGCGTGCACGTACCGGGCACATGTATTTCTCCTTGAAAGACAGTCGCTCCCAGCTTCGTTGCGCCATGTTTCGCAATGACAATCGCAGGCTCGACTTCACGCCCGCCGACGGCCAAAAGGTACTCTGTCGCGGCAGGCTCGGCATTTATGAGGCGCGCGGCGACTATCAAATGGTTGTCGACCGGATGATCGAAACCGGTGCAGGTGCACTGCAACAGAAATTCGAAGAAACCAAAAAGCGCCTGCACACAGAGGGACTGTTTGATGAAGCGTTAAAAAAACCGATTCCGGTATACCCCCGGTGCATCGGCGTGATCACGTCCCCGACAGGTGCCGCAGTGAGAGACGCACTGAACGTGCTGCAACGCCGTTACCCCTGTGCGAATGTGATCATCTACCCGGCAACTGTCCAGGGACAAACCGCGGCACCGACAATCGCCAAAATGCTCAAGGTCGCCAATCGACGCGCCGAGGCGGATGTCTTGCTGCTGATCAGAGGGGGCGGTTCAATAGAAGATCTATGGGCTTTTAACGAAGAGGTCGTGGCCAGAGCCATCTTCGAATCCGATCTGCCGGTCATCAGTGGCGTCGGCCATGAAATTGATTACACCATTGCCGATCTGGTAGCCGATGTGCGCGCCCCGACACCATCAGCGGCCGCAGAGCTCTGCAGCCCTGATCGAGACGAGTTGTTGCAGGGTCTGGCCGGCCTTAAGCGCAGTCTCGGCAGACAGATGAAACAACGAATTCAGGAGCAGCACACCTGGCTCGGGCAATGGCAGCGACGACTGGCAAACGTCCACCCGAGCAATCAATTGCGACAAAAAACTCAACGCTGCGATGAACTCGATCTGCGGTTGCGACGATGCATTGCCAATAGCCTGCAACGTGCCGGACAACAACAGTCACAGCTGAGCCGAAGATTGCAGTTGTTGTCACCACAACATCAAATCTCCGCAAGACAGGAGCGGCTGCAGCGGCTGCACGGGCGTCTGGTACGTACGACCCGGTCACAGCTCGAACAGGTCGCCTTGCAGCTTGCAGGAGCCCACAGAGCGCTTCAAGGCATCAGCCCGTTGAACACTCTGGCTCGCGGGTACGCAATTGTCCAGGACGATCGCGGCAGCGTAATCACCGACAGCACGTCAGTCAGCGAAAACGAATCGATCAAAGTCCGCCTGGCCAAAGGCGAGCTGGCGGCAAAAGTAACTGCAATAAAAGTCGCCAAAACGGCAAAAACCAAGTCATCATAAAGGCTTAAAGGTGAATTACCGGTCACAGAAAGACGTTCATAAGTTTGCCTTAAAACGACTTTTCTGGTAGAAACCATCGCCTTCGAATTTGGACAAGGTAGGTTTACATGGTCGCCAAAAAGAAAACCGTCGCGAAAAAGGCTGCCGACGGCGATACCGCAGTGACAGAGCGCCCTGCAGCGAAAGCGAAAAAGAAAACTGCTGCCAAAGCGAAAACAACCGCAAAGAAAAAGGTGGCGGCCACAGGCACGGCGGAGGACGGAACCACCACAACCGCCAAAAAGAAAACGGCTGCGAAAAAAACAACAGCCAAAAAGAAAGTCAGCGCCAAACGGCCGGCCGGCGCCATTGCCGGCAGCGTGCCCACAGCCGATGGCGGCAATTTCAAAACCTTCGTCCCATACGAGGCAAAAAAGGACGAGGAATACATGAGCCCCGAGCAGGTCGAGCACTTTCGCGCAATTCTGTTGGACTGGAAAATCTCGCTGATGCAGGAAGTCGACCGAACGGTCGGCCATATGAAATCAGACGCCACCAACTTTCCCGATCCCAATGACCGCGCCACCCAGGAAGAGGAATTCAGCCTGGAGCTGCGAACGCGGGATCGCGAGCGCAAACTGATTAAAAAAATCGATGAGTCACTGACCAAGCTCGACGAAGAAGACTACGGCTACTGCGACGGCTGCGGTGTCGAAATCGGCATTCGCCGCCTGGAAGCCAGACCCACCGCCAATATGTGCATTGAGTGCAAGACCCTGGAAGAAATCAGGGAAAAGCAGATAGCCTAAACCCCTCTGCCGTACAAATCGGAGCCGTATCAGCCAGTACCGGGGATACGGCCACCTCTCTCCCCTTGACCCAGTACATTGGTCGTTTCGCCCCTACCCCGTCAGGCCCGCTGCATATGGGCTCGCTGGTGACAGCGCTCGCCAGTTGGGTTGATGCGCGCCATCATCACGGATTATGGCTGTTGCGGGTCGAAGACATTGACCCGCCCCGCGAAGTAACCGGAGCATCGGCTGCCATCATCAAATCACTGCAACAACACGGATTACACTGGGACGGCGACGTGAGCTACCAGAGCAGGCACGCCGCACGATTCGACGACGCACTTCAACAATTGCGCAACGCCTCACGGCTGTATGCCTGTCAGTGTACGCGCAAGCAATTGCGCTCAGAGGCCGTCGCAAACGCCAGTCGGGCCTACCCCGGCCATTGCCGGGAGCTTGGCCTGAGAGAAGAACTACGCCCCCTGCGACTGCGCGTGCGCGATGAAGTCATTACCTTCGAGGATATCCATGCCGGCTGTCAGCGCGAAAACGTCAGCAGTTCAGTGGGCGATTTCATAGTGCACCGAAAAGACGCCCTCTACGCCTATCAATTGGCGGTCGTGGTCGACGACGCGCATCAGAAGATTACGCATGTGGTCAGAGGCGCCGATCTGCTGGACAACACGGCTCGCCAGATTGCGCTGCAACAAGCGCTGGGTTATGAACAGCCAGCCTACCTGCACCTGCCGCTGGTCACCACGGATACCGGCACCAAGCTGAGCAAGCAGACCGGCGCACCGGCGCTGGACGACAGCCGCGCAATCGACAACCTGCAGCGCGCCTGGGCTTTTCTGGGACAACCGGCACTCACGGCAACACGACAGGTTCAGGACTTTCTGCTGGCGGCCACTGCCGCCTGGCAGAGAGCATTAATACCAAAATTTGACACACCGATGTCTCAATTTTGAATCAATCACTTAACGGTTGACCGCAGAGCGCTGTCGCCATATCTTTCCCACACTCTCGACAATCGAGGCAAAACGCATACGGAGCGTATTGAATGTCAGACTCAAAAATCTACCCGGTCAGCGCGGAAGCCGCGAGCAACGCGTGGATCGATGATGAAAAATATCAGGAAATGTACGCCCGTTCGGTCAATGAACCCGATGAGTTCTGGGCAGATCAGGCCAACCAGTTCGTCGACTGGTTTACCCCGTGGGACAGCGTCCAGAACTGGGACTACCACAAAGCCGATATCAAATGGTTTGAGGGTGCCAAGCTCAATGTTGCACACAACTGCCTCGACCGTCACCTTGAAACCCGTGGCGATCAGGTCGCCATCATCTGGGAAGGTGACGACCCCAACGAACAAAAGAAAATCACCTATCGCGAGCTGCATGCAGAGGTTTGTCAGTTTGCCAGCGCGTTAAAAGGCCTCGGTGTTAAAAAGGGCGATCGCATTTGCATTTACATGCCGATGATCCCTGAAGCAGCAGTAGCCATGCTCGCCTGTACTCGTATCGGCGCAATTCACTCGGTTGTTTTCGGTGGCTTCTCACCCGATGCACTGCGTGATCGCATTAATGACTCGGAATGCTCTGTCGTGATCACCGCCGATCAGGGTCTGCGCGGTGGTAAAAAAGTCGCATTGAAAACCAATGCCGACAAAGCCTGTGAAGACACCCCGAGCGTTCGCAAAATGGTCGTCGTCAAAAGGGGCGGCGAGCCGATCGGCTGGAATGACGGCCGCGATGTCTGGTACCACGAAATCGTTGAAGCCGGTTCGGCAAGCTGCCCGGCTGAAGAAATGGATTCCGAAGACCCGCTGTTTATTCTGTATACCTCCGGATCAACGGGTAAGCCCAAAGGTGTTCTGCACACCACGGCCGGCTACATTCTCTACGCGGCAATGACCCACAAGTACGTATTCGATTATCACGATAGCGATATCTACTGGTGTACAGCAGACGTCGGCTGGGTAACCGGCCATTCCTATATTGTCTACGGTCCGCTGGCCAATGGTGCGACCACACTCATGTTCGAAGGTGTGCCCACCTACCCCGATGCCGGCAGGTTCTGGGAGGTGATTGATAAACACCAGGTCAATATTTTCTATACCGCCCCGACGGCACTCAGAGCCTTGATGGCGCAGGGCGACGAACTGGTCAAAAAGCACTCACGCAGCAGTTTGCGTTTGTTGGGCTCAGTGGGTGAGCCTATCAACCCCGAAGCCTGGGAGTGGTACCACAAAGTCGTCGGCGATGAACGCTGCGGCATTGTAGATACCTGGTGGCAGACAGAAACCGGTGGCATTCTGATTACCCCGCTTCCCGGTGCAACACCGCTGAAACCCGGCTCTGCAACCCGGCCGTTCTTCGGCGTCGTGCCCGCACTGCTCGACGACAAAGGCGAAATGATCGAAGGCCCTGGCAGCGGTAATCTCGTGATCACCCGTCCGTGGCCCGGCCAGATGCGTACGGTCTACGGCGATCACGACCGTTTCCACGAAACCTATTTCAAAATGTACCCCGGAAATTACTTTACCGGCGACGGTGCCAGGCAGGATGAAGATGGATACTGGTGGATTACCGGGCGTGTCGACGATGTGATCAACGTCTCCGGCCACCGCATGGGTACCGCAGAGGTCGAAAGTGCACTGGTACTGCATGATCTGGTCGCGGAAGCAGCCGTGGTGGGTTATCCGCACGACATCAAAGGCCAGGGCATCTACGCCTATGTCACACTGATGGTCGGTACCGAACCCAGCGAGGAGCTGCGCAAAGAGCTCGTACAGCACGTTCGCAAAGAGATCGGCCCGATCGCAAGCCCCGATGTCATTCAATGGGCACCGGGCCTGCCGAAGACACGTTCAGGCAAAATCATGCGTCGTATTCTGCGCAAGATTGCCGAAAACGAAATCGACAGCCTGGGCGACACATCCACCCTGGCTGACCCGGCCGTGGTCGATGATCTGGTACAAAACCGCGACGCTAATCAAAGCTGATCAGTAGCCGCAGTAATTTTCGGCAGATATACAAAGGGCACGGTAACGTGCCCTTTTTTTTGCGCTAACACCGGCAATGCCGGATAAAACGCAATCGCCGGAAATGCAGCCCCTTACACCCGCAGAAAAAAATGCCAGATCAAATAGGCGATACTGCACAGCACCAGGCCGACACTCCACACCACCAGCCACAACTGCCTGCACCAGCGCCCGACAAAAAACAGTATGACCCCGATCAACAGCGCCAGACACACGGTGTAGGCCAGTAATCCCGGGTAGGTTTCGGTGTAAGGCAGTCCGGTGGTTTCTTCGTATCTCACCGTGAATCACCAGCCGGGTTGGCGATTTCCACGGCGCAGCTCTCTTGTTCAGGCAACCACTGCTGACACCGGCCCGCGTTATCAGTCATCGCCGTCAGTGGCCTTGAAACTCAGCGAAGCCGAATTAATACAATAGCGCAGGCCGGTCGGCTGAGGCCCATCCGGAAACACATGCCCCTGATGCGCACCACACTTCGCACAGTGCACTTCGGTTCTGGTCATACCGTGTGACTGATCAACCGTCTCTGCCAGATTCTCGGTATTTGCCACATCGTAGAAACTCGGCCAGCCACTGCCTGAATCGTACTTGGTATCAGAATCAAACAAATGCGCCCCGCAGACCACACAATCGTATTGGCCTTCGCGTTTATTGTCGTTGTATTCACCGGTAAACGGGCGCTCAGTACCGTGCCCCTGCGTCACCTGATACTGCATGTCGGTGAGCCGCTCACGCAATGCTTTGTCATCTGGTTTGCTCATAAATTGACCTCAATATCAGTATTCGGGTTGAATAATGACTGAAATGGTAACACTCTTAAATCACCAGAGTGATCTCTGCAATGCAGCAGCCGTCAGTGCCGTCGCCGGCAAGTATTACCAGCCCACATTCGGTTAAAACAATGAAAAAGAAAAAGCCGGACAACCTCCCGCCTGAGCACACAGACGAAGATCCGATGGCCCTTTTTCGCGAAGCAGTCGGCGATGTAAAACCCGTTCGTAACGACCGCGTTGCGGACAAGCCCACCCCGCCCCCGCCGACTCCCCGACAATTCGAACTCGACGAACAGCGTGTCATGTACGATGCCATGCACACCACACCCGGGCCGGAAGATACCGGCGAGCATCTCAGCTGGGCACGTTCCGGCGTACAAAAAAGAGTCATGCGAAAACTGCGCAACGGTTATTACGCCGTACAGGCAGAGCTGGATTTACACGGCATGACTGTCAACGAGGCGCGGCCCGCACTGGCTGAATTTATAGACTATGTCTGCAGTCACAAAGGCAGTTGCTGTGTGCGGGTTATTCACGGCAAAGGCCGCAAAACAATGACCGATTCACCGGTACTCAAACCATTTACAGCATCCTATTTGCGCAACCACCGCAGTGTGCTCGCCTATACCTCTGCACAGCCTGCAGGCGGTGGAACCGGCGCTTTGTATGTATTGTTGAGATCGATGCCGGGCGAGTAACCGCTTTATCTGCCACACGCACAGCCAGACACACAGTCATGCTCGCAGGGTGGGAGACACACACGCAATCGCTTTTTTTAGAGAACGGCCATCACCAGACTGACAAAATATACGCTGTTAAGCCCGGCAATCCTGATTGCACTGTATTTTCTGTTTGTCACGGCAGATAAAAAGCTTGTCACGCACGCTGCAAAAGACTGCCAGCGGCTAATCGACAAAATAGAAGCGTTTAAAACCGCCCGTAAAAACTACCCCACGGCAGCACAACTTAATACCCTGCACCCGGGCAACACATGTCACTACATCAACCATGGCACTCAATATGAAATCTACTTGAGTGGCAGTGCGTTGAATTTGCAAACTAACGCATACAGCTCAAAAACAAAAAGCTGGGCGTGGGACTAGTGGCGTAAGTTAACTTAACAGCAAAGCGTTCTGTTGCGCCGCTAACCGGTTACTG
>JAHDHK010000091.1 GCA_020631335.1 Chromatiales bacterium | reverse complement strand
TCGCTCGAAACGGATTACCACGCGTGAAAAGACAGCTCGCTGCGCTTTGCTTTATGTGGTTACAAGTTGGTGCCCCAGCACCACGTAATACTGATAACCGGAAATATAAATACAAACAAACATATTTAGCCGTCAGCAAGCTTCGCAACAGCATCTGAATGGTTTTTTGAAATCTCCCGCAGTCGGGTCAAAGCGCCATGGATGGCGCGTGAGCGCTGCGGGCACACGGATGTGCCTTCAGCGCGGCCCGACGGAGGGTGATTTCAAAAAATGGCGCAGCCACCCGAAGGGCCAGTCATCAGCGACCGACCGTAAAAAAAGCGTTTGGGTTACTTTTGCGCTTTTCAAAAGTGACTCGTAGTGCCATGGAATGGCAATCGAAAAACGGCAGGGATGCCATGCCGCTCTGGCCATGCCGCTCTGGCCATGCCGCTCAAGCTGAGCGCAGCGAATGAACCAACAGCCGAGCACAGCGAACGAACCAACAGCTAAGCGCAGCGAACACCCCCCCACCGCGCGCAGCGCAAAACCTCAAACAAACCGATTAATAATATTTTCAAGATACTCCTGCCTGCCAGATACCGGCTGTGGATTCACATCATCGCGCTCCACCCTGTCTGCAATGTCTGACAGAGTCATTTCTCCATCGAGCATCTTTTTATTTTCGGCAGTCGTCCAGCCGCTGTAGCGATCATCAACAAAGTTATCCAGCGTGCCATCTTCAATAATGGCAGCAGCAGCCTTGAGTCCACGGGCACAGCAATCCATACCGCCGATGTGTGCGATTAAAAGATCATCGGGTTCGATAGACTGCCGGCGAAGCTTGGCATCGAAGTTTGTGCCTCCAGTGGTAAATCCACCGGCTTTGAGAATCTGATAATAAGCCAGTGCCATTTCCGGCACGTTGTTGGGAAACTGATCGGTATCCCAGCCACTCTGGTAGTCGTTACGATTCATATCGATAGAGCCGAAGATGCCAAGGTCGGCGGCCAGCGCGAGTTCGTGCTCGAACGTGTGACCGGCCAGAATGGCATGGCCCTGCTCTATGTTCATTTTGACTTCGTTTTCGAGTCCGTGACGCTTCAAAAAACCATAGACGGTAGCAACGTCATAGTCATATTGGTGCTTGGTGGGCTCCTGCGGTTTGGGCTCAACCAGTATGGTGCCTTTAAAGCCTATTTTATGTTTGTATTCCACTACCATATTTAAAAAACGGCCAAGCTGGTCAAGCTCTTTGCCCGGCCGGGTGTTCAGTAAAGTTTCATAACCTTCACGACCACCCCAAAGCACATAATTTTCACCGCCCAATCTATGCGTCGCATCGATGCAGGTTTTGACTGTGGCTGCAGCAAAGGCAAAGATATCGGGATTCGGATTGGTGGCAGCGCCGGCCATGAACCGCCGATGTGAAAATAAATTGGCCGTGCCCCACAACAACTTCAGACCGGTATCGGCCATTTTCTGTTCAAGGTAGTCAACAATCTCGTTCAGATTGGCAGTGTTCTCTTTGAAGTTACTGCCTTCAGGTCGAACATCGGCATCGTGAAAGCAATAGTAGGGAACGCCCAGTGCACTGAACATCTCAAAAGCGATATCGGCCTTGAGCTTTGCATTGGTCATCGGGTCGTTGTTGTTCGTGCCATCAAACCACGGACGCTCAAACGTTAGGCCACCAAACGGATCGGAACCCGGCCAGGCAAAGTTATGCCAGTAACACACGGCAAAGCGCAGGTGATCTTCCATACGCTTGCCGGCAACCATTTCATCAGGGTTGTAATGACGGAAAGCAAGCGGATTAGTGCTTTGCTCGCCTTCAAAGGGAATGGAGGTGATGTCGCCAAAAAAGCCAGTGTTCATTTCCGTGTTCTCTACTTTCAATTGCTGTTTACTACAGCGGATTTATTCTTGTGCTGCACCCGGGCCGGGAGTCGCGCCCGGCGGGCACTTACCCAGTATGATCATGCCCAGTACTTCATCTTTCGTTACATCGGAGGTATGCGCCGAACCGACCACCGCACCGTTTTTCATAACGACGACACGATCAGCCAGGTCAAAGACATCGTGTATATCGTGGCTGATCAGGAATATACCGATACCATCCTGCTTGAGTTGTTTGATCAGTTGCCCGACTTGTTCTGTTTCAGCCGGTCCGAGGGCTGCGGTCGGCTCGTCCATAATTAAAATACGGGCATTAAAGTGAATGGCACGCGCAATCGCCACCGACTGCCGCTGACCACCGGAAAGTTGTTTTACCGGATCTTTAAAGCGCGTGAAATTTGGATTCAGCCGATTCATTACCTTACGGGTTTCGGCTTCCATCGCAGCATCGTCAAGCGTGCCCCAGCGCGTGAGTATTTCACGCCCCAGATAAAGGTTGGCCGCCGCATCGACGTTGTCTGCCAGTGCCAGCGTCTGATAGATGGTTTCGATCCCGTACCCTTTGGCCTGCCGCGGGTTGGTAATAGCGGCCTCTTTGCCATCGATAAAAATCTGACCACTGTCGCGTGTATAGGCACCGGATAGTATTTTGATTAAGGTTGATTTGCCTGCACCGTTGTGCCCCAGCAACCCGACCACCTCACCGGGATATAATTCACACGAGGCTTTGTCTACCGCATGTACACCGCCGAATGCGATGGAAATGTCTTTAAGCTCGACAAGCGGCGTCTGGTTATTGTTTTCCATGATTTGTCAGCCCCTGCCTTAAACCGAGTTTCTGCGGTAAAGATTATCGAGGAACACTGCAACAACCAGTACACCACCCACAACCATTTGCTGTATAGAAGAATCGAAACCGATCAGCACCATGCCTGACTGCAGTGACTGCATGACCAGCGCACCCAGTATGGCACCATAAATAGTGCCGATACCGCCGGCAAACGAAGTACCACCGATTACCGCCGCTGCTATCACGTACAGTTCATCAAACTGCCCCAGCGCAAGCGTTGCAGACTTCAGTCTTGCACTGGCGATGACGGCTGCGATGCCGGTGAGTGCGCCCATCAGTGCAAAGATCAGCATGGTCATTTTTTTGGTATTGATACCGGCAAGCTCAGCGGCTTCCGGGTTGCCACCGATGGCAAACACATAACGACCGAATCGTGTTCGTGTGGCGAGAAATGTCATCGCGATACCGACGGCAATCGCGATAAGAATCGGGAAGGCAAAGCCGTGCGAGATAAACAACCCGCCTTCAGGCACAACGATATCGTTGGCAGCTGCGTACTTTTTGACGATGCCTTTGGGCCACGGGTAGGCATTCATCACCATCACCGCCCCCAGCACCACCACAGTACCGACACCACCCAGCAGGAACTCGGCCCACAGCGGCCGCGTTGGAAAGTCGAATCGTTTACGTTGCTGTCTGCCGCTGTACAGCAGAAACAGAATACCCAGCACCACGATCACGCCCAGTATCCACGAGCCTGTCGCGCCAATGGTACCGAAGGGTCCGCCACCGATGAGTGCGAATGTCTCATCTACCGGTGCGATTGTTTCTCCTCTGGCCACGAGGTAAGACGCACCACGCCAGATGAGCAAGCCGCCAAGTGTGACAATGAATGCGGGAATATTCAGGTAGGCAATTAAAAAGCCCTGGAAAGCGCCGACCATAGCGCCGAATGCAATACCCACCAGCACAGTAATCGGCCAGATAGCCGGGTGGCCCAGCCCGAGATACTGCGGCAGTATCCAGACCTGCATGACGCCCATGATCATCGCACTGAAACCCAGTAACGAACCCACCGAAAGATCAATGTGGCGGGTAACAATCACCAGCACCATGCCGGTGGCCATCACGGCAATGGATGATGTTTGAACCGACAGGTTCCACAGATTTCTCGGTGTTAGAAAAGCACCGTAGCCGTTAACAAAATGACCGTAGAAATGGAATCCGAGCCAGATCAGTATGAGCGCGCCAATCATACCCAGTAACCGGGTATCGACTTCTGTTGCGCGTAAAAAGCGGACGAATGCGCTTTCTTTGAAGTCCTGCGGTGTATCGGACAACGTTCGCTCCAGGGTTTATGTGGGACAGGCACCACAGGAGTGCGTGTCAGTCGGGTCGGATTGAATGCTTCAGGGGCAGAAGCCCGAACCGGATAGTTGAGATGTTGTTATATAAAAAGGGCTGCGAACAGATCGCAGCCCCTGTTGGTGCACGGCTTGTTTTAGCAGCCGTCTACACCGTCCATTGCGCCTTCACAGGCTTTCTCTTTTGAGATCCAGCCGGCATCGATCACTTTGCTGACAGAGTCAGTAGTAATTGGCGTAGGCTCAAGCAGGATTGAAGTCACTTCAACGCCACGCTTACCACCAGAGAATGGTGCAGTGCCGGGTACGTCAGTCATGGCTTTACCGTCTGCAAGCATCAGTGCCGCTTCTGCAGCGACTTTACCCAGTGCACGGGAGTCCTTCCAGATAGAAACCAGCTGAGTACCACGTGCAACGCGGTTGATCGCAGCAAGGTCACCGTCCTGACCGGTCACAGGCACGTCACCCGCCATACCCTGTGCTTCGAGTGCAGCGACAACACCACCGGCCATACCGTCGTTTTCAGAGATAACAGCATCGATGTTGTTGTTCTGCGAAGTCAGGCATTGCTCCATGTTTTTCTGAGCATTTTCCGGCTTCCAGCCGTCAGTGAATGTTTCACAGACGTTTTTGATTGCACCTGAATCCAGGCTTGGCTGCAGCACTTCGATAATGCCTTCGAACAGGAAAGTCGCGTTTGGATCGCCCTGATCACCTTTGATGAATGCGAAGTTGCCTTCGGTCTTGCCACCGGCATTTTCCAGCATGGTCTTGGCCATCAGACGACCGACACCGACGTTGTCAAAGGTAATGTACAGTGAATCGGGATGTTCGATCTGAACATCATAGGCAATCATTGGAATACCTTCAGCAGAAGCCTGCTCAACCGCCGGCAGAATGGCTTCTGAGTCGAAAGGCACAATCATCAGAACATCTGCACCCTGTGAAATCAGCGACTCAACATCAGTCAGCTGCTTGGCAGCAGAACCCTGTGCATCAGCAGAGATATATTTATTGCCGGCATCTTCAACGATCTTCTTGATCACTGCTTCATCACGCTTCCAGCGCTCTTCCTGAAACACTTTCCAGGAAACACCGATTGTTTTTTCGGCCATTGCAGGCGCAGAGACAACAGCAACCAACGCGGCAGTTGCCAGCGCCGTTAAAGTTTTTTTCATGGTCAGAATATCCTCGTTATTAATTTTTCAAATAGCAGCCAATCTCAGGCCCTACCGGAGGGCAACTGCCAGGACTGGTGTGTGTGGAACCCCGGACAGCGGGTCGACGATGTCGACTGCTCCACCGATTAAATTTTAGGCTCGAAAAAAATAGTGATTCTTTCTTCAAGATGTGTCAAGTTATTTTTCCATGGCAAACATCACTAAATCCGACGAACTACGACTTTTCAACCGCAGTCGTATTCTGTCGTGCTTACGCAACAACGAAAAAATCTCGCGTACCCGGATCAGTGAATTGACCGGGCTGAGCGGTGCGACAGTCACCCAGGTGACGGCCGACCTGATCAGTGACCGGATCATAGACAGACTCGAACCCGAGAGTAATACCAGAGACACCGCTACGCTCAATACGCGGCGTGGCCGACCACAGGTATTGCTCAATTTACGTGCGGAGGCAGCCACTACTGCAGTCGTCACGCTGTTGCTCAATCACCTGGAAGTCTCGCTGTTTGACTATCGCGGTCTACGACTCTGCCAGTACAAAAAACACCTGCTCACATCGGAACTTACGCAAAATTCACTCGTAGACAACCTGACCCGGCTGATTGATCAGGCATTAAGCGAAACCCCTGTCTGGAAACAGTCGTTAAAGCATATCGTGGTGGTGTACCAGGGCACGGTCACCAGTGATAACCACCGTTTACTCTGGTCGCCGATCACGAACGTACGTGATGTGGACCTGGCTACTCTGCTGACGGAACACTACGGCGCCGGTGTTTCAGTGGTCAATGACTGCAAGATGATTGCGAGCGCGTTGTATCGACACAACAAACCCGAGAACAACGGCAGTGGGCAAGAGAATTTCGCAGCGATTCTGTTGTCATACGGCATCGGACTCGGGCTGTTTCACAAAGGCGAAATACTCACCGGATCAAATTCATCGGGAACGGAGTTCGGGCACATGCTGTTGCAGGCCAATGGCGCACTGTGTCGCTGTGGCCGGTTCGGATGCATAGAGGCATATGCCTCCGACTATGCCATCTGGCGTCATGCAACCGGGCAACATGAACACGCTGCCCCTCAGGATGAAATCACCACTGAGACTTTTGCCGACCTGATTAAAAAAGCACAACAAAAAGACGGCCCCGAGCGCCAGGCGTTTGAAAAAGCCGGTGCGGCCATCGGGCTTGGGCTGACAAACCTGTTTGCGTTGTTTGATCCGTTTCCAATTGCACTGGTCGGCACCACAAACGCAGCATTTGAACTGATGCAGTCTTCGCTATATAAAAACCTTCGACATTTTGAATCTGTGACCAGTGATAATCTGATTACGGTGTTCGACCGGCAAACTGAAAGCAGCCTGATTTTTCAGGGTGCCTCAAGACTCGCACTCGAACATATCGACCTCGAAGTGTTCGGCTTCGGCGATCGATTTCAAGACGCCCCGACTATAGACCCAAGGTAGTCCATGACTCTTTCTTCCCACTTAATCGTCATTGCATTGCTGGTGCTTTCCATATCAACAATGCCCCGACACGCACAGGCAGAGCAGACCACCCTGCCCTGGGACCAGCAGGCGGTAAAGCAGCATGTTGATCAGGAGGCATACGGCGGTACCTTAAACCCGCAACAACTGACAGAACTAGTGAAACACGGCAATCAATTGTTCTCGGCGCGGTTTACCATTGCCGACGGTGTTGGCCGCCCCATGTCCACCCAGGCAATTATCCCCACGAAGCGAAAGCGCCCGGCACGTCATCAGTTTTCACGTACCGCCGGGCTGGATGCCAACGCCTGTGCCAGCTGCCACAATCAACCGCTTGTCGGGGGCGCCGGTGACTTCTCGGTCAATGTGTTTGTCTCTGAGGGTTTTCAAAACACAGACTTCGACAACATAGACCCCCAGTTTTCCAACGAACGCAATACCAACCATTTGTTCGGTGCCGGATTGATCGAGTTACTCGCGCGCGAAATGACTGCTGATCTGCAGGCACAGCGTAAAGCGGCACTGCAACAGGCACGCGCCACCGGTCAAACCATCGATGTAACACTGAGCAGTAAAGGTGTTAACTTCGGGCGGCTTTCCGCACGTGCCGATGGCACCGTGAATCCGAAGCACATTGAAGGTGTTGACCACGATTTAATCATTCGTCCTTTCAGTCAGAAGGGCGTCATTAACTCCCTGCGACAGTTCACGGTCAACGCGTTAAATCATCACCATGGCATACTCGCAGATGAACGCTATGGCGCACGCTGGACTGGCGAATCAGACTTCGATGAAGACGGCCATCACAATGAAGCCACTGCCGGCGACATTAGCGCACTGGTCGCATGGCAGGCCACACGACCCGCCCCCACCCGCCTCAAACCGGCAAGTACACAGTGGCGCAGCGCAGCCGCCCGCGGGGAATCAGCATTCGAGCAGATCGGCTGCAGCAGCTGCCACCGCCCTTATCTTCCCCTGCAGTCGTTAAAGTTTGCAGACCCGGGCCCGATTGACTTTGCCGGTACAAGACGCACCGCAGAGGATGATCATGGATCTGTATACGATCTTGGCTTGTATCAATGGGCTTCGCAATTGCCGGTTAACGCCGAAGGCAACATTCTTGTGCCGCTTTTCGGTGATCTTAAACGACATAAAATAGCCGACCAGCAAGTATCACATCTGGGCAACGAGCTGCTTTCACAACGGTTCGTGGAAAGAGATGTGTTCATGACAGCTGAACTCTGGGGCATCGCATCGACAGACCCTTACGGACATCGGGGAGATCTCAGTACACTGCACGAAGTCATTGCAGCGCACGGGGGAGATGCACGTACGGTACGCGACCTCTACATCAACCTGCCGGCAGATGAGCAACAGGACATCATCGCGTTTTTATCGACACTGGTAATCGATGAGTCAGCCGTCATAAGCGCTGATAAAAACATCCAGTTAATGGGTAGCTTGTCCAAACCCGGAGCCAGTCATTAGTGCGCGCCGCCAACTACCGATACGGCAAAAGTAAAGTTGCCGCTTTAGCCCTGGCTGTGTCTGCCGGCGTACTACACGCCAGTGAATACACCGGAGATATACCCCGCTTTAAAGAAACTGCAGCACGCGCCGGTATCGATCACCAGTACACCGGCCCGTGGGAATACTTTGTCGGTGGTGGTGTTGCCGTACTTGACTGCAACGGCGACCATAGACCCGATCTGTTTTTTGCCGGCGGTGAAAACGAGGCAGCGCTTTATATCAATCAGTCGGACACAGCAGGTGCATTGAAATTTAAGCCACAGGAAAATTATCTGAGTATCCCGCTGAAATCGGTCACCGGTGCTTACCCGCTGGATATAGACAACGATGGGAACATGGATCTGGCAGTGATGCGTGTGGGTCGAAATCGTTTATTGCGGGGAAACGGCGACTGTACTTTCGATCATAACTATAAGCCTTTTCAACTGGCAACCGGCAGCGCCTGGACCACAGCATTCAGTGCCAACTTCGACCCGGAGTCACCTTACCCCACGTTGGTGTTCGGCAACTATGTTGATCGTATTGCACCGGGCTCACCGTGGGGCACTTGCGATAATCACGACTTATACACGCCGGTAAATACGCAAGGCAAACTGGACGAAACCAAGCCGATCTACCCTGAATCCATGGCACTGTCACCGGGGCACTGCGCATTGTCCATGTTGTTTACCGACTGGAACCGTTCCGGACGCAATTCACTGCGGGTTACCAATGACCGGCAATACCATCGTGGAGGTGAAGAACAATTATGGCACTTCGATGCCGGCGCGCTGCCACGGCTATACACAAAACGCGAGGGATGGCAGAAGGTTGTGATCTGGGGGATGGGGATCGCCAGTGGTGATCTTAACGCGGACGGATTTCCCGAGTACGCACTGACGTCAATGGGTGACACTAAACTGCAGCAACTCGAACTCGATGTATTTGAAGAAAACGGCTGGCCGCAGTATCGTGATATTGCCTACGAAAACAGTGCAACAGCGCATCGCCCTTATGCCGGAGACGATTTAAAACCATCGACCGGCTGGCACGCGGAGTTTGATGATGTAAACAATGACGGACTGCTTGATTTGTTTATTGCCAAGGGCAATGTCGAACAAATGCCAGACTTTGCCAGCTTTGACCCGGACAACCTGCTGCTTGGCAAACACAGCGGCGGCTTTTATGAAGCGGGTATGGAAGCCGGGATAGCCCTGCCTACGCGCGGTCGCGGTGGTGCAGTCACTGATCTGAACCTCGATGGACTGCTGGATTTAATTGTGGTTAACCGGGCCAGTAACGTCAGCGTATTCAGAAATACCGGCGCTATCTACGCTGATCGCGAACGTCCAACAGGAAACTGGCTGCAGATAAAGCTCAATCAGAGTGGCATCAACAGGAACGCGGTTGGCGCTAAAATTTCAGTAAAATCCGGTAACGCTACCCGAACCAGAACAGTTCAGGTAGGTGGCGGTCACGCCTCCGGTGACAGTGGTTTTGTACATATCGGTTTAGGCGTAGCAGAACGCGCCTCTATTCGCGTTCAATGGCCGGATGGTCAGTGGAGCGCAGCGTACCGCGCTTTTGCGAACAACTTTATCATCGTCGAACGCAACAACCCTGACCCGGTCTACTGGTATCCGGAATAAGCATCTGCCTCAACGATCATCCATCACGCTGCACATCCGTTGGATAAAAACGCTCACACCATCGGGTAATGTCTGCTGATATCTCCGGGTAACGATGCAGCTTCTGATAAAAATGAGTGGTATCCGCACTGGCTAATCCGGTTAACACGCCCAGCACAGAACCGCGATGTGCATTTTCGCCGCCGAGATTAGTGTTCACCAGCAACCCGGTGTGTGGCGATTGAAAGTAACGCGCCGCGAGGTAGCAGACTCCCGGCCATGAATCCGTGATATAGCAAGCGGGAGAATATTGCCTGCCGATGACTGCTGTGTCTTCACTGACCAGCTTCAGTATCGGGGCATCGATGTTTTGTCGTTTATGCAACAGCCTGCCAATACTCCCATTGGGTACCACACTCGCCGCCTCTACAAACAGACTCGCAGGGTCGCTTGCCTGCTGATTAACGAGTTGATCAATCACATACACGTATGCGTCCACTACGTGCATAAGCATTGCATCAGGGTGAGTCGCGTATACAAACTCTCTACAAACGGACTGCGTCTCTTCGAGTGACTTTTCGCTCAACAGCGCCAATGCTAACGGTGCAACGGTCACCAGCCCGCCCATCGACGGGGTATCGTGTGTTTTACCTCCACACTCAGGTAATGGCATGCCCCTTTGATAGTTTGCAAAAAATTCCCGGTGGTAGCTCTCCGCGTAGGTATCAGGGTGAGTGGCGTTTGCAGCCGTCATTCGTTCCACATATCTCTCAAGCCAGCTGGTCACCGATAGCGTATTGAGGTCCTGATCGACAAGCCAGTTCATTAACCAGCGGGCACACCAGGTATTCAAGGTATTTTCACCCGCCGGCATCCCGTGATGGTAATGCATATTGCGTTGATTCCAGTACGCCGCCTTTCCCTGAAGTATGACCCGCCCCACCACAGCCTCTTCTTGCTGCTGACTTCCCCTGCCCCCGCGCCCCGTGGAATGCAGTGACATTATGGAGCTTGGATGTGACTCAGGTGCCGGCTGAAAAGTGGTAATTCCCGACGGCGGAAAACACTTCAGAATGTCTCCCTGGCGATAAAACCAATGCACCGGCATCGACAACGAATCCCCCACGAAAGTCAGCGCAAGTGCCGCTTTGGCACGATTTATTTTGTCAGTCATTTAATTAGCACACCGGTCACGCGATTGACTAACCACCGAAATCCAAATCGGTAGTGTGATCGACACCACTGTCGATGTCATTAAGCTGACTGTACGTGTGAACTGTGTTGAACGGATCTCTCAACCGTATTTACCAATCGATCTCCTGACAGAATCATGAAACTTTGAAGCAAGTCAGATTTTCTTAAATCCACAGGTATCCATCCTGCTCCCCCTGAGTTGGTTAAGCCAATTCAATCATCCGGAATGACTGACTCACCGGTACAGAGGGCTGTGCGTGTTGCGTCAAAATAATCGAGGAGTACACCGGTATAAAAAGTAAGTGCCCAAAGCGCACTGATGCCCGACCGTCTAAAAAATCCTCTGTCGTTGAACCACTCGAACCACGGGTGATGTTTTCCGCCGATCTCGCCGCTTCTATCGACAGCGACATCGGTGACAACAACGACAAGGATCTCAGACAGGAAACGGCATTGCTGGAGCACCTGCGCAATGGTGATACGCAGTCCACCACTGCTAACGGCCTCCCCTTGCCTGTCATCCGCACGGCAGATTCGGCAGATTCGTCAACTGCGCCGTCTGAATCCATAGACAGCGCAACGCAAACCAGCCTCCCCCCCACGCTGGATTCTCATCGACAGGCTCAAATTGCAGCTGAACCGCAGTCGTCCGCGTTGCCAGCTTCTTCCGATATCCAATCAGGTGAACACCGGGAGGGGGAAGATGCACACCCTGACGAACATGTGGCGGCCGAACCGCACAACAGCGACGTACAGATCGTCTTTATCGATGCCAGTGTCAGCGACACAGAATTGTCACTTGAGAAAATCAGGGAACAATACACTGGCAACGCAGAAATAATCGTTATTCCGATTACCGCGGAGCAAAGTGGTGTCAACGAAATCACCGAATCCCTGAACGGTGTCACCGACATCAATGCGATTCATATCATCAGTCAGTGCACTGACAACCGCATAGCGCTCGGTACAGAGACGCTGGCACCGGGGGATTTAGCGCAACATAACGATGCTGTGGCATTGTGGACTCACTCACTCAAACAAGGTGCGTCTATCCAATTCCACAGCTGTGACAGCCCGGGCGAGCCATCTACAGATCTGACAGAAGCTACCGGCAACAACACATTAAGATTCATCGCATCAATCGATGATAAACAACAGATATACAGCGAAGAAGTTAACCACACACCAAGCCCGTCAGACCACAGCCCGACGCGCATCGTATTCGTGGACGAATCCGTTTCAGACTATCAGCAGTTACTCAATGATCAACAGCTGACAGCGGATGATCTCACCGAAGTGGTACTGCTATCGGCAAGTCAGGACGGCGTAGTTCAAATAACCGATTACCTGTCAACGCAGCACAACGTCGAATCGGTTCATATTGTTTCTCATGGTGACAGCGGCAACCTCAATGCCGGTAATGCCACTCTGAACTTACAATCGATAGACAAATACAACGACGCTTTACTATCGTGGCGCTCCTCGCTTTCAGTTGATGCCGACATATTGATTTACGGCTGTGACCTGGCCGGCAATGAACACGGCCAGTTGCTGATCTATACGGTGGCGCAATTAACACAGGCCGATGTTGCCGCAAGTGATGATCTCACCGGACACCATTCGCTGGGTGCCGACTGGGATTTAGAGTACACAGTCGGCAGTGTTGACACCCAACCGGCCTTCTCTTCCGAAGCACAATACCACTGGCAACATACGCTTGATATTTCCACCGCCCTGGTCGGCCATTATGAGTTTGAGATTGGCAACACGACAGCGGATACGGCCGGCAACCAGAATCTAACCGTTTCAAGCGGCAACGTGGGTTCCAACGCCGATGCCGCTGTCGGTGGCAATGCGGCATGGTTTGTCATTGACTCCGGAGGTAACGGATATCTGGAGGCGGCAGACAACACCACGCAGGATTTCGGCAGCGGTGATTTCACGATAGCTTTCTGGTACCGGCAATCCGGTAATCCGGCAGAGGACGCCAGACTGCTCGGGGACTTCGATGGTGCCGGTACCGGCTTTGCGATAAGGGCGACGACGACCGGTGAGCTTCAACTTGACCTCGCAGGTGCTTCCGGCAGCACCCTCAGCTCAATTGACGGCAACTTCGATGACACATGGCAGCATGTGGCCGTTGCCTATAGCAGAACCGCCAACACCTACACATGGTTTGTGAACGGCACCGGTATCGCGGCAGACACCTTTACCGGCGGTGATATTAGTACGAGTAATCCGCTGCGTCTGGGTGCACTGGATTTGTCTACCGGTAACTACAACGGTTTACTTGATGATGTCAGGCTCTACACAAGGGACCTGACAATTGATGACATTGCCGAACTGTACGCGCTGGGCAGTGATATCAGCAGCAATCTTGTTGCCCACTACGAATTTGAAGACGGCAGTGGTACCACCGCAACAGACTCAGTCAGTACACACGATGCCGCGTTAACCAACGGCCCGGTCTTCACCACTGATGGATTAGTAGAAGATGCGATCAGTTTCACACCGGACGCTGGCGGCACATCACTGGCCACTATTGCCAATCACAGTGATTTTGATTTCGGCAGCGATGACTACACCATTGCTTTCTGGTTTAACACCGACAATCTTGCGCTGCAGTCACTCATATCTCATCGCCTGGGAGATGGTCAAACCCTTTCACTGACTTCCGCCGGTCAGTTGCATTGGGTCATCGATGGCAGCAACAGTCTCGATAGTGTCATCGTTAGCGGACTCAGCGCAAGCACCTGGTACCACGTGACCGCAATTCGCGACGGCGATACCTTCACACTGGAAGCGGATGACGGCAACAACCCGCTCAGTGCGAGTACCACCTCCAGCGTGGGCAGTCTTTCGACCAGCGCCGATATCACACTGGGTGGCAGCTCGAACTTTGATGGACGACTGGATGACCTGCGATTCTATAAGGGTCGCGCGCTTAATGAATTAGATGTGCGCGCATTGCGGGCACTCGGTGGTGATATCACGAGTGACCTGTTTGCACACTACCGGTTTGAAGAGAACGGCGGCAGTACCGCGGTTGATTCTTCCGTTAACAATAACGATGGAACGTGGAGCAATGCCCCCGCCTGGTCTGCCGACAGCGCCGTCGGCACCTACTCCATGGACTTTGAGTCTGACACAGGAGGAAGCCAGGCCTACGTCAACGTTGCTGACGATGTGTCTATTGATATCGATGGCGACTTTGCCTTTTCATTCTGGTACAGCACCACCACTGCGGCATCCGGATTTGAAAATATCATCAGTCAGCACTCCGTGGGCAACGGTGTTTCTGTTTACCACACCTCAGGCGGCACACTGGCCTTTCTGGTGGAGGGTGCCAACAGCACCGCTAACCTGGGTGCCGGCAGCCTCACCACCGATGGCAGCTGGAACCACGTGGTGGCTCAGCGAGTCGGTGACAACTTCGAAGTTTATATCAACGGTGCTTTATCCGGGACTGTGACAGAGGCTGTCGGCAGTGTTACCTCTGCCGAGCCGCTGCTGATCGGTGGCGGCCCGGCGGACGACTTCGAAGGTAAGCTTGACGACGTTCGCGGCTACTCGCGAGCACTGGATCAGGCTGACATTGCCGCACTCTATGCCATGAAGGACACGTTAGGCAGTACCGCGCCTGCCACATTCACCGTCACTAACACCAGTGACAGCGGTACCGGTTCACTGAGGCAGGCCATTCTAAACGCCAACGCCAATCCCGGAGCCCACACGATTGAATTCAGTATTGCCGGCAGCGGTACACAGGTTATTTCACTCAGCACAGCGTTACCCGGCATCACCGATACACTAACCATTGATGCCACCACGCAAAGCGGATGGACGGCAGGCAGCTTTCTGCCAATCGTTATTGACGCTAACGATGCTGCCACAGGGTTAACACTGAGTGCAGGTTCGGATAACAGTGAAATTCGCGGACTGGTCGTCAGGGACGCCGCCACCGCGATACTCGTTGATTCAGACAATCATTTAATCGCGGGCAACTGGATCGGTCAGTTTAACAGTGACGGGTCTGATGCAGGGATCACAGAAGCGGTTATTAACTATGGCATCACCACGCTAAACACCGGTGCAGATGGCACCACTGTCGGCGGTACATCGGTTGCAGAGCGCAATGTTATCACCACCGAAGGAACAGGTTCAGACGGTGTCTACTTGTATGGCGCTGACAGCTGGAACATCTCGGGCAACTACTTCGGTACCGATACTACCGGCAGTGCGTTACTGCCCAGCACCACCAATCCGGGTAGCGGCTTTATTACCACCAACTTTTCCGTACTGAATACCGTTGGCGGTGCAACCGATGCCCACCGGAATATCTTTAGCGGACTCAAGAACGGGATTGAATTTCAGGATTCGGCCACACAGCCAAACTATGTATACAACAACTGGATAGGGCTCGGTGCAGATGGGTCGACTGTTCTCGGCAATACAGGTATCGGCATTGAAATACTAGATACCCATCAGGTCGTGGTAGGTGGTGTTGACCTCGGCAACGTTATCATCGGCAGCGGCGGTATAGGGATATACACCTGGGACAATGATGATATCGTCATCCAGGGCAACTACATCGGACAAAACGAAGATGGTTCTGTTATCTCCGGCAATGGCAGTTATGGAATTTATGTTGATAGCTCAACCACCAACATCACTATCGGCGGTATTGCCGCAGGCGAAGGTAACGTCATTACGGCCAGCAGTAATGATGGCATCGTACTCGGAAGCACTGCATCGACAACGTCGATTCGGGGCAACAGCATTTTCGGGAACAATGATCTAGGCATAGACTTAAACGCCGATGGTGCAACCGTCAATGATGCCGGTGATACCGACACCGGACCCAACAATCTACAGAACTGGGCGGTGCTGACATCAGCAGCGATCGCCGATGACGGCACCTTCAGCTATCAAATCGACACAACAACGCTCGCCACCGGCTCACACACCATTGATTTCTACGCAAGTGAAAATCGAGATGGAGGTCAGGTTGAAGGCAAGCGCTACCTCACTACACTGAATGGTGTCCCGGCCGGCATCAGCCCGTTATCGGGTACCAAGCCGGGCATCACCCTGCTGCCGGGTGAATACGTCACCCTCATCACCACAGATGCCAGCGGTAACAGTTCTGAATTTTCCAACTATGCAGTAGCGACTGACAGTGACGTTGGCGGTACTGCGCCGGGCGAACTGACAATCACGGCCACGGAAGCGGGCGGGCTGCAAATCAATGATGACGGCGGTGATGATACCTATTTAGTGGCTGATGATGGTGGCGCTATCCTCGGTGGTCTGACCAGCCTGACATTCGAATCACAATTTTCGATCAACCCGGCTACCGGCCAGGAGACATTGATCTCCTATCACGAAAACGGCGATCATTTCAGAGTCATCATTGCCGGCTCCGGAGATCTGGGCATTACAATCGGCAATTCACCGTTCACACTTTCAGGCATTGACTACCACACAGTGGTTGCGGATGGTGAGCCTCATTCACTTGCACTCACCTGGTCTAACACAGGTGATGTAGCCGTCTATCTGGACGGTGCACTTGTAGAAACCACCACCGGCATTGCTACCGGCCAGACACTAAGCAATACCGGCACGCTGTTGTTCGGTCAGGAACAGGACAGCAGCGAGGGTAGCTTCGGGCCCGGCCAGGTGTTCAACGGCACGCTCTACAACACACGAATCTTTGGTGATGTGCGCTCGGCAGAGGAAATTGCTGCAAGTCACCGAACTGTGCTTCCTCACGATAAAGCTAACATGATCGCCCAGTGGCGGTTCGACAATCTATCGCCGGACGGCATCGTTTCCGATACAGTCAGTGGCAATAACCTTTCTCTCAGGCATACCACTGAAAGCGGCTTCACAGCCAGTGAAGCTGCGTTGACGTTCTCTATTGATGAGCATGCTATCAACGGCACGACAGTCGGTCGATTGTATGCCACGGACGCAGAAAGAGAGGCGCAGATTGCCACCCTGCTCGCGGCCGACCCATCACTGCGTTACAGCGGCGAAACCGGTAAGTTCTATAAACCAGTATCAGCCGACATTACCTGGTCGGCAGCCGATACAGCTGCCTCGGGGGCTACGCTTGAAGGCGTTGCCGGACAATTAGGTACTATCAGAAGCGCTGCTGAGCAGGCACTTTTCACCAGCTACTACGCAGAACTGGGTGATCAAATCTGGCTGGGTGCACGTGACGCGACGGTGGAACAAGATTGGCGCTGGCAGGAATCTGGGGCAGATGCAGATCAGTTCTGGCAGGGAGACGGATCCGGCTATGCACCCGGCAGTAAATACAGTAACTGGGAAGGCATTAACCCCAACAATGCAACGGGTACACAGGATAACCTGCTGATAGGCAACGCTGCTGGTCAGTGGTATGACAACGGCGACAGTGACACGGCCAGTTATGTTGTTGAATGGACAGCTGATGATGTGCTCGACGTGAACCACACCCTGACCTATTCCATTATTTCGCAAACCGTCAGCGGTGCATTTGAAATTGATGCAGACACCGGTGAGTTGCGCGTGGCCAATGGTAACCTGCTGGACTATGAAACTCAGACCTCTCACAACATCGACCTGCGTATCGCCGACAGCAATGGCAATAGTCTTGACAAGACCTTTAGCGTTGAACTGCAGGATCTGGTTGAAAACAACCCGGCCCCGATCGACCTGTCGAGTGGCATCGAACTCAATACTGATGGTGGTAATGACGCCTACCTGACCAACGCTGATGCGGGCACACTGCTTGGCGGGCTGTCACAACTTACTATTGAAGCTGCTTTCAGCAGTGCGCAGGCAGCGGCCGATGACACAGTGCTGATGTCCTATGCAACATCTGCCAACGACAATGAAATTCTTATCGACCTGCAGGCCGATGGACGTATCGGTGTGGAGTTTGCCGGCAGTACATTGGTTACCACGGATACTTACGAAGATCTGCTGGACGGGCAGACACACTCAGTTGCGCTAAGCTGGGATAACACCCATGGCCATGTCGCGCTCTATGTGGACGGGCAGCTCATACACACTGACACCAATATTGCCACGGGTCAAACCATTGATGGCAGCATTGGTAATGGCACCATTGCTTTGGGCAATGAACAGGACGCACCGGGATTCATTTTCTCCTCCAATGAAGTATTCCGCGGTACATTCTACGATGTCAGGCTTTGGGATAACGTTCGCAGTGAAGCCGAAATTTCGCTGAATTATCGACAAAAGTTCAACACCAGCAGCCTGCCTGCCGGTTTAATTGCCAACTGGCAAATGGATGGCTTCAACGGATCAAACGAAGTGGTTGATGTTGCCGGCGCGCGCAACCTGAGTATCGATCACGCGTCAGGTGCAGGCTTTACCACCAGCACACCCATCACTGATCTGCATATTGCCGAAAACGCGCTCGACGGTACCCGGGTTGGATTCGTTATCCCTGCCATGGCGGAAGCACCGCAGGATATCGTGAACGACGGATTGTTTCTGCAAGCCCCTGATCCCGGCACCTTCACGGAATACACAGTCGGGCAGACATTCGGCGACTGGACCGTCACCGACGGCAATGCCACTTTACTTGGCAGTGACTTTGAAGAATCGCTATTGCAGGGGCGAAGTGTTCATCTGAACGGTTCCGGCAACCACGGTACGATAGCGCAAAGCCTCTCGGTAGAACCGGGACGGCAGTACCAGG
>JAHDHK010000090.1:1739-19170 GCA_020631335.1 Chromatiales bacterium | reverse complement strand
CCGGCAGAGTGCCGGGATTTTCTGTGAATGGAAATTCCAACGGCATAAAGCGCGCATCGGCCGCTAGTGCCGGGGTCTGTCCTCCCTGACGAAACCAGGCTATGCCCAGTACGATAGTGAGTCCTGATGCAAGTACGTTGATAGCCAGGCCACTAACGACCTGATCGCCGCGGTGGGTGATGCAGGCAAAGCCGTGCACCAGGCCAAGCATCACACTGACCAGAATGGCACCAGCCAGCGCCGGCCACGGCGACCCGGTGACTGCTGCAATGGCACCGGCGGCAAAGGCTGCAGAGAGCATTTTGCCTTCGAGGCTGATGTCGATGATGCCGGATCGTTCCGAGAACAGGCCAGCCATGGCGCAAAGTATCAGCGGTGTTGATACACGCAGGGTTGCATCCAGTGTCGAGAGGATTGTCTGGAGTACGGCGCTATCCATGTTTAGGCACACCTCCCGGTCGCACGGCCAGCCACAGTCTGACGATAGCAGGGCGTAACATGAGTGCCAGCGCACCGGAGAACAGGATAATCAGGCCCTGGATGGCCACTACCATTTCCCGGGTGATTTTGGGGACTTCAAAAGCCAGTTCAGCACCGCCTTGATAAAGTACGCCGAACAACAGGCTTGCCATCAATATGCCCAGCGGGTGATTTCGACCCATCAGTGCGACCGCGATGCCGGTGAATCCGTAACCGGCGGTAAAGTTAAGCAACAGCCTGTGATGCACGCCCATGATTTCATTAACTGCAACAAGGCCTGCCAGTGCGCCGGAAATGCACATGGTGATAATGATAATTTTCTTCGGTTTGATGCCGGCATAAACTGCCGCCGCTTCGCTTTGGCCGGCTGTTCTCAGCGCATAGCCCCAGCGGGTTTTCCACACGTAAATCCAGACCAGCACACAACACACAAGTGCCAGAATGAAAGACAGATTCAGCGGTGTTCGAGTCACTTCGATACCGATGCCGGCTAACAACTCATGCATAAACGGCAGCCACGCGTTTTGTTGAAACTCACGTGTTTCGGGGGACATGCTCCCCGGCATGATAAGCACGTTGACCAGCAGATATACCATCAGTGATGAGGCAATAAAGTTGAACATGATGGTGGTGATGACAACATGGCTGCCGCGATACGCCTGCAGCCATGCAGGTATGAATGCCCACAATGCACCGAACAACGCCGCTGCAATTATGCCAATCGGGAGTAACACAATAGCCGGCAGGTAACCGTCGAGTAGTAAAAAGGTCAGTCCGACACCCAGTCCGCCGATATAAGCCTGACCTTCACCGCCGATGTTAAAGAGCCTGGCATGAAAGGCGATCGCAACAGCCAGACCGGTAAAGATAAAGTTGGTGGTGTAATAAAGGGTGTAGCCGATGGCTTCATCGTAGCCGAATGCGCCGTTAATCATGATACCGACGGCTTCAACCGGATTTTCGCCGATAGCAAGGATGATTAACCCTGCAAAAAACAGCGCCATCATGATGTTGAGGATCGGGATCAGTATGACTTCGACCCAAGCCGGCAGCTCGATGTTGCTTGTACTCACGCGGCACTTTCCGTTGGCCCGCCACCGCTTTGGGGTAAAGCGTTTGCCATCATCAGTCCGAGGGTTGTTTTATCTGCGTCACTGCCTTTCATGGTGCCCACAATCTGTCCTTCGAACATCACCAGAATTCGATCACTGAGTGTCATGATTTCATCGAGTTCTACCGATACCAGCAGCACGGCACAATTGGCGTCACGCATGTCGATAATTTTCTGGTGTATCAGCTCAATTGCACCGATGTCCACACCGCGGGTGGGCTGGCCGATCAATAGCACTGAAGGAGATTGGTCGAGTTCTCTTGCCAGTATCAGTTTTTGCTGGTTGCCGCCGGAAAAGCTTGATGATTTGAGCTTGGGATCGGGGGGTCTGACGTCGAAGGCTTCCATTAAACGTTTACACGCCGCGCGGATCCGTCGGATATTCAGAAACAACCGCCAGTTGAATCTTTTGCGATTCTGATAGCCGAGCACTGATGATTCAGCCGCAGTAAAAGATTTGATCAAGCCAAGTCGCAGGCGATCTTCAGGGACATGTTGCACGCCGATTTCCCGCATTTCTTTCGGGCCGACGATTGATTCGGGGGTGACTGTGTGGCCGTTGATGACAAACCGGCCCTTGTGCGGTTTCTGAATCCCTGCGAGAACTTCGAGCAAGGTGCTTTGACCATTGCCCGCGACGCCTGCTATGCCGACTATTTCCCCGCGCTTTACCTCGAAGCTGATGTCGTTGAGTCGAGGCAAACCGCGATCATCCAGCACGCTGACGTGTTGGATGTCTATGCCTGCATCAGTGTCGGGATTATCTATTTTGGGAAAGTGCTGAGTTTCAAGCTTGCGTCCGACCATGAGTTCTGCAAGCTGCGATGTATTGGTGTCGCAAGTTCTTTGCGTTGATACGATCTCTCCGAGACGCAGCACCGATACGTTGTCTGTGATGTCCATGATTTCCCGCAATTTGTGGGTAATCAGGATGACGGTTACACCTCGCTGCTTAAGTGCTTCAAGTACTCTGAATAGCTGGTCGGCTTCCTGCGGTGTCAACACGCCGGTCGGCTCATCCAGGATCAGAATCTCGGCATTGCGATAGAGCGCCTTAAGAATCTCTGTGCGTTGCTGCTGGCCGACGGGTAGATCACCGGTGATGGCATCAAGCGGTACGCTGAGCTGATACTCATCACCAAGGTGCTGTAGCACTTCCCTTGCATTGACAGCGCTGGTGTCCAGTCGAGCGCTTTGTTCTGCGCCAAGCATGACGTTTTCAAGTACGGTGAATGTATCAACCAGCATGAAGTGCTGATGCACCATGCCGATGCCCGCGGCGATTGCATCGCGCGAATTTTTTATTTTTATCGGCTGATCGTTAATGAGTATTTCTCCGCTATCGGCCTGGTAAAAGCCGTAGAGAATACTCATCAATGTTGACTTGCCGGCGCCGTTCTCTCCGACGATGCCGTGAATCGTGCCGCGTGTTACCTGCAGATTGATGTTGCGATTGGCCTGAACCTGGCCAAAGCGCTTGCAGATATTTTTTAGCTCGATTGCAAGCGGAGAGCTGTTGCTCTCGCTTTGTGTTGTAGCTTCTTGTTTCGACACTCGTATGTCAGCTCAAGACGATGTAGCAATCGTGTAGGGTGGATAAGAAACGAGCCTAAGCGAGTCACGCATCCACGCAGTGCGGACTCATGGTGGATGCGGCGGTCGCTTGTGCTCCCGCCTCATACACCCTACGTCTATGCAAATCGACTAAGCCTAGTAAGTGCAGGTATTGTCGCTGGTGTAGTCGTGCACTGAAATTTCACCGGCAGTGATCATCGCAGATACTTCATCGACTTTGGCTTTCATTTCGCCGGTAATCATGGACTCGTTGTGTTCATCAAGTGCCCATCCGACACCCTCTTCAGACAGGCCCAGTACCTGGATGCCCGGAGTGAATTCGTCGTTCATTGAATCCATGAATACATTGTAGGCAGCCACGTCTACGCGCTTGAGCATAGAAGTGAGCATGGTGCCCGGATGCAGGTAGTTCTGGTTGGAGTCGACACCGATCGCCAGCTTGCCGGCATCTTTGGCGGCCTGGTAAACACCGACGCCGGTACCACCGGCAGCTGCGTACACCACATCAACGCCGCGTTCGAACTGGCTTTTGGTCAGCTCGCCGCCACGACCCGGATCATTCCAGGCAGCAGGCGTGGTGCCTGTCATGTTCTGAACAACTTCAGCGTCGGCATTGACGTGCTTAACGCCTTGCTCGTAACCACAGGCAAAGCGACGGATCAGCGGAATGTCCATACCGCCGACGAAGCCGACTTTTGCTGACTCGGATGCCAGTGCGGCTAGTACACCTACCAGAAACGAGCCTTCATGTTCTTTAAAAACGATTGAACGGACGTTGGGCAGATCGACCACCATGTCGATGATGGCGAAGCGTGTGTCAGGAAATTCTTTGGCGACCTTTTCCAGAGCAGGCGCCTGGGCGAATCCTATACCGAGCACGGGGTCGGCGCCGCGTTGTGCCATCCGGCGCAAAGCCTGCTCGCGTTGTGCTTCGTTGGTGACTTCAAATTCGCGGTATTCGATTCCGGTTTCGCTTTTGAATTTTTCTACGCCATCGTAGACGCCCTGGTTGAACGATTTGTCGAACTTGCCGCCCATATCGAACACAACGGCGGGTTTGATGTCAGCTGCGGACGCAGTTGCTGACAACACCAGTGCGGCTGCACTGGCGAGCGCAGGTTTGAAGAGTGATTTGGCTGAAAATCTCATCAGAGTTCCTCGTGATTAGCGGACGGAGCTGAGTCGAGCTCTACTCACGTAGCATGTGCCAATCACAGGCCGATATCAAGCAGTTAGGCTTGAAAAAACGTCAGATTGTCGCGAACGCTGCCAACCCCGGTGGAACAGTTGCAGTCGAGATACTGTACGCAGGCTGAAACCAGTCGTTCTGTCTGCAGCCGCGTGGCCGGGTGGTAGCTGTCGGGGTGGTTCCCGGCAGCTCAAATCCGATCGAATATAGAACCCGCGCTGGGGGTGGAAAACCGATGAAAGATGCGCGTAGCCGAGGCATCGGTCAGTGCTGAGATGTAGTCGCAGATGACTCTTTGCGGGTTGTCACTGTCCAGGCTTTCCCGGTAGACCTGGGCGGGTAGCAGGCGTTTCGGGTTGTGATTATAGGGATCGAAGATTTTTAGAATGACTTGCTGACCCCGGTACTGCAGTGCCTGTAGTTCGGGGCGAAGAATGACTTCATCCATCACAAATTTCTTCAGTAATTTGAGCATGTCGTGTGCTGATGGATGCATAGTGGCCTGCAGTCTTAACAGCGGGTGTTCGAATTCCGTCAGTTCCGTTAGCTGAGTGTGATTGATAAACCAGCCGACAAGTTTGCTGATCGCATGCTTGCGACCTTTATTGCTGCCGCTGAACAGGTTGTCGGTATAAAAATCTTTTTTTGCTGTAATCGGGTTGCCCTCGATTTGTGCCAGCGGTGCCAGGAATCTGCTCTCCCACTGGCTGGGTGAAAGCAGAGACATGGCAATAGCATCCTCAAGATCATGCACCCCGTAGGCAATATCATCTGCGAGTTCCATTATCGAGGTATCAAAGCTTTTGTAGCGGGTTTTGAAGTGACCTTGCGCGTTCGGCTCAGTGGTTTGTACAAAGGTGGATTTGTCCTTTTCGCTGAGCGGCAGCAGTACCCAGTCGAGCACGTCTTTTTCTTCTGTGTAGATGCCTTTGGGCGGATGCCATTGATCGAGGTTCAGTGTGTTCTGACTGGCATTGCCCTGCAACGACTCAGATGCTTTCGGATATCTGGCCAGTGTTTCGCAAAACCCCGGATACTTAATGATGCCGAGTGTTGCTCGACGGGTCAGGTCGAGGCCGTTACTCTCGGAGTATTCGCCCAGCCTTGCCAGTATACGCAGGGTTTGCCCGTTGGCTTCAAACCCTCCGTGCTCGCGCATTTTGTAGTTAAGCGCTACCTCACCACCATGGCCGAACGGCGAGTGGCCAATATCGTGTGCGAGGCAGGCGGCGTCTATCAAGCCGGACGGTGCCAGCCATTCCTGCAGTTCTGCATCATCGGTACTGGCGCGTAAATGCTCGCATATCCCCGAGCCGATCTGAGCAACTTCGAGCGAATGTGTCAGCCGCGTGCGATAAAAGTCACTTTCACCCAGCCCCAGCACCTGGGTTTTAGATTGCAGTGCTCTGAACCAGGCACTATGGATAACCCGTGCCCTGTCGCGCTGATAATGGCTGTCTGTGCTGCCTGCATTGAAGCGGGTTTTAGTCACAGGGTTAGACTGTGAGCGTCTGGCTATCCAGTCATCCATAGCAGGTTCCGGTATACAGTGAGTTGCTGGAGTCAGCTTAACTCAACGTTGATGGCGGGCGCTATTGTGAATCAAGCATCCAGTGCACTGCATCGACAAGATCGAATACTGACAATCCGAATTCACTGCGCAGCACTTGTTTATAGGGTGACAGATTAGTGCACTCCAGCAACACAGCCCGAAGGTTCGGCTGTTGTTGCAGCAGTCTGATCAATGCGTCGCGTACCTCAGCTTCGGCCTGCTGCCTGTCCAGTGATTCGAGGTCGCTTTCTATAGTGCAGCGCAGGCTGTCGTGTACTCTTAACCCTTCGATGGCTACAGGGGCCTGATTTTGAAGGTGCTCGTGATTCAGTCTGGCGGCATCAAAGGTAATTACGCCCACATGACTCTGGCCAAAGCAGTGGGTTAGCAGTGGAAGTAACAGCAGGGATGACGTGATGACCGGTATGTTGAGTGAGGAAGACAGTGTGTGTTGGAGTGGTGAAAGAAATCCGCAGGAAGTGGTGATCAGACTTACCCCCTTTTGCTGGAGTACAAGTGCATTGTCGACCAGTTCGGTAGCAATGGCGGGTGCGATCGGCTTGCCGGTAATGACGGTGGCAGGCGTGGCACTGGTGATTGTCTGGTAGATCACCGGGTAATTGAAAGTCTCAGGGTTGCCTATGTCTCCGTTCAGGCGTGGGAAATGTGTGTTGAGCTTCAGTATGCCAACGGACTTGTTGTTGCGGTGATGCATGTTTCTGACGGTTATCGTGTCGGATGTGCCCGGTTGTCAGGAAGCATACACAAGACAGGCGAAGCGAACTTGCTGGTACTGGCGATAAAGGTGTTGCGCATTGGAAATCCAAAAAAAACGGGGGCTATGCCCCCGTTTCAGATACTACTTGTGATGCTTGTGTTGCTTCGGGCTGATGCCTATTTCAAGCGGTAGTTAAAGCCTGATGTCAGCTTGATTTCCGGGTCGTCACCAATTGAGTTGGCCGCATTAGGATCTGTGTCTGACTGAGTCAGGTTCAGGCCGACAAAGTAATCCAGGCTGCTGCCCAGGTCGAAAGAGTAACGCGTGTTCAACACATGGGTCGTGGTCTGAGTGGTGTCATCATCAGAGAATGTCATGCGCCAGCTGTTAGTCCAGTCCACTGTATCGGATACTTCGTGGGTGTATGACATCTGGTTATTGATGACCTGAATGGTGTTGTCGCCGAAAACCGGCTCATAAGTCAGGCTGTTGATGAACTGACCTTTGTAGCCGAACGGCTTGGCATATTCCCACTCAACCAGAAGCTTGGGGTCGTTGTCGGCAATACCGGACAAGTCACTTGCCTGGAAACCGGCACCGAGTCTGACTACCCAGCCGTGCTTGCGAACGCTGATCGGTTCATCGACGAGTACATCGTCCATGGTGATCGCACCCAACGCGCCGACTTTGCCGTCACGCAGGCTGCCGCTTCGAGCTAACGCAGCTTCGATTGCAGCGTAGAAATCAGGACGGTATTCATCAGCGCCGAATTTGCTCTTGAATTCACTTTCGCGCTGGATAATCTCAGCGGTTTCCAGTGCGATGGAGTCGGGAATAGGGCCGGTCAGCAGGCCTTCGCTGTTGAGTTCTTCCACGATTCGAATCACTTTTGCCAGTGGTGTTGCGTCGTATACACGGCCGTAACCAACACCGATGGTGGCGGAGACTGAGTCGTCCGGCTGGCTGTCGCGGCTTTCAAATGCACCCTGACCAAACCAGAAGGCTTTGGGGTAGGCCGACTCGTGGAAATAGGTATCGATAACACCTGAGGCGCTGAGTCCCCAGTCGCTGACACTCTCGTTAGTGACTGTGGTCGCGGCACCGGCATCGTCGACGACGGTGTTGGTTTTTTCGGTAGAGCGACGACCTGTGGCGTCAAGCACGACGCCATAGCTCCATGAGCGAGGCAGTGTGCTGAAGGTTTTCTGGTAGTCGGCGGCCAGGTTGTAGTCGTAGCCGAGGCGCTGATTGTCGTCATTACCTGCAGGCTCAGTGGCATTAAAGCTACCAAAGAGGTTGGCTTCGTCGTAGGCGCTGTTGGCAACCAGATAGTCTTCCAGGGTAAGTGCGTTGGCAGAAACCGAAACGCCACTAACCGCAAGGGCAATCAGTGTCTTTTGCACAGTTTTTTTCATTATGAACTCCGGGGGAACAAAAAGAGGGTGGATTAGTCATCCGTGTGTTTTTTCACCACACTAATATAAAGGATTGTTGGAAATTTCCAACACAACCCTCATTACTGCCCAGTCATCTCATTCTTGATTGGAATAGGTGGCTGACGCCAGGCATGCGCTGGCACGCTAGATGTCCCCCGCTGAGCTGCAGCCAAATGACGGCCTTGAAAGCGGCGCTGAATACCGCCCTATACGCGGGGAGTGGAGCGCTGCAGAAAGCTGGCAGCGCTCGCGAATTTCCGGCTGGTTTAGCTCAGCACCAGGTACAGCAGCAGGAAGATGCTCAGTGTGAGCGTGACCAGTGCCACCATCGCATTAGAGTCTACGGCACGGGAAAGCTTTGCCTGCGGGCCGAGCAAATGGTGGAAGGCAGCGAGTCCAATGGTGGCTGTGCCGGCAATCAGTTGTTGTGTACTGATTGTCAGTCGCGCTACCTGTGCGCTTATCGGTTTGATGATTGCGGGTGCTGCAGCACGGTAAAACCAGTCTGTATCCAGGTTGGTTGATTTGAGTTCCGGCGGGTAAATTTTCCATAACATCATGACAGTAAAAGCCAGTGCCGAGTACATCAGCAGCTGCAGCTGGGTAATCACGTGCGCTACCGTGTAAGGCACATAGTCGACCGGGTAGGGCATTATGGCGTACAACGCGCCGGGAAAAACACCGATGCCAATGCACAGTGCGGCAGTGATACCCATTGCCACTCGCATGCTGAGCGGTGCTTCTTCGCAACGAATACCACTGTCGTGCGCAAAGAAAGCAAAGTAGGGGATTTTGATACCGGAGTGATGAAAGACACCGGCTGACGCGAAAATAAGCATTAGCCAGATAAGTGTCAGGTGTTCGTAGGCAACCGCAGAGACAATCATTGACTTGGAAACAAAACCGCTAAAAAGCGGGAAGGCTGAAATTGACGCTGCCCCGATGATGCAGCATACAGTGGTGAAGGGCATGGATTTGTACAGGCCGCCCAGTTCCGACCCTTTGCATGTGCCTGCGCGCAGCAGTACCGCGCCCATACTCATAAACAATAACGCTTTATACAGAATGTGGCAGAAAGCATGTGCGGCAGCGCCGTTTAGCGCGAGTGGCGTCCCGATTCCAATGGCCACTACCATGAATCCCAGTTGGTTGTTCAGGCTGTAGGCCAGTACGCGACGCAGGTCGTTTTCGATAACCGCAAAGAAGATCGGGAATGCAGTCATGATCGCGCCGATCCAAATCAAGATCTCCGTGCCTGCATAACCTCGAGCCAGCGCATAGACTGCCAGCTTGGTGGTAAAGGCCGACAGTAGAACAGTGCCGCTGGCCGTGGCTTCCGGGTAAGCGTCCTGCAGCCAGTTATGCAAAAACGGAAAGGCGCACTTGATACCGAAAGCCAGAAAAATAAGCTTCCCGCCAATACTGTCTAGGTTCATTTCGTTAAATGCAACAGAGCCTGTTTCGCTGAAAAGTATGATGACACCTGCCAGCAGCACGACACCCGAGCCAACCTGGACAATCAGGTAGCGCATACCTGCTTTGAAGGCTGATTCAGTGCGCCGTGCCCAAATCAGAAATACCGAAGAAACAGCGGTCAGTTCCCAATAGACGAACAGGGTAACGAGATCACCGGCAAGTGCTGCTCCTATAGCGGCTCCCGCGTAGAGCAGTCCAGCGGTCGGGTGAATCGGGTCGTCGTCATGGATGGCATAGATGACGCCGAGTACCGCTGCGATATGAAAAATCAGGCCGAACACGAAGCTTAAACCGTCCAGTCGGAAGGTTTGAAGTGTCATGTTGAAAAAAGAGATCTCTCCAAAGGTGCCCGATGGGTGCAGTATCAGTTGCAGCATCGAGACCAGAGGCAGCAATACCACGTAAACCCTGCGCGATGGCTGTGGTATCAGAGGTACCAGCAATGCACCGACAATGAGAATCAGTGCCGGGTTGAGTCCGTCAATCATAGTAGTCCTCGTCGCGCATTAGAACGACACGCATGACTTTGGCGGCCAGTACCAGCAAGACGCACATGATGAATCCATAGAAAGCGTAAAACCCGAACCACTCTTCTGCCGCGAAATGCGCATGCTTGTCGTAGAAGAAGTCGGCAATCATCAATAAGCCGCAAATAATGCACAGGGCAATGATGATTTTTTTTACATTGGCCGGTTTGTCGAACCAGGTGTTCTCTGCTTTTTTATCTTTCACGGTTCAGCCCTTGGATATTTTGCAGTCATTGTGCTGGCCCGGCGGGTTCGGCAACAGTAAATACCGGTTGCAGAAATTCGTAAATGGCATCGCCGAAGAGGAACAGTGCAACACACCCTGCCGCAGTGAGGCAAAGTGGCACGACGCAGTTGATTGGTGCTTCCTGTATGGTGCCAGCGGTGTATTGTGCTGCGTCTTGTGCCGGCAGCGGACGAAAAAATCCGCGTCCGACAATAGGCAACAGGTAGGCAATATTCAGCAGTGAAGACAGTAGCAACAGCCCGATAAGAATCCACTGTTGGGCATCAGCGGAGCCCATTAACAAAAACCATTTGCTCCAGGCACCACCCATCGGAGGCAAGCCGATAATACTGACCGAGCCGATAAAAAATGCGGCAAACGTAAACGGCATTTTGTGGCCGAGCCCGTCGAGTTGACTGATGTTGGTTTTGTGCGTGGCAACGTAAATTGCACCGGCACAGAAAAACAACGTTATTTTACCCATGGCATGCATGGCTATTTGCATGGCTGCACCAATGATACCCGCCGCATTGGCCAGCATTGCACCTACCACCACATAACTCAATTGACCGACAGTTGAATACGCAAGCCTTGCTTTCAGGTTGTCTTTCGTCAGTGCAACGATTGAGGCGGCCGTCAGTGTAAAAGCAGCAACCCACAAAACAATGGTGCCGGCGCCGGTGTCAGCGATAAAGTCGATGCCGAAAACATAGACGGTAATCTTTAACACGGTGAACACACCGGCCTTGACAACCGCGACCGCGTGTAACAACGCACTGACCGGTGTCGGTGCGACCATGGCAGCCGGTAACCAGCGGTGGAAAGGCATAAGCGCTGCTTTGCCTGTGCCGAATGCAAACAGCGTCAGCAATATCAGTGCAATTGTCGGGCTGGCATTGCCCTGCAGTATACCGCCGGGTGTAAAGTCTGTAGTGCCTGTCAGGCTGTATGTCCACAGGATCGCAAACAGTAAAAAGCCAATGGAAGTAAACATGAGAATGCCGAGGTATACACGGCCACCGCGGCGGGCGTCTTCATTGCCTTTGTGTGTGACCAGCGGATAAGTCGCCAGCGTCAGCATTTCGTAGAACACAAATAGTGTAATCAGATTACCTGCGAATGCGATTCCCATGGCAGCGGCAATTGAGATGGCAAAGCAAAAGAAAAATCGGGTCTGGTTGGTTTCGTTGTTGCCACGCATGTAGCCGATGCCATAGATCGTGGTCAGTATCCATAAGCCGGAGGCGACGGTTGCAAACAATAGTCCGAGCGGTTCTGCCTGCAGCGAAAAAGCCAGGCCGGTGATGGGTTCTGCGAGTATCAGCGCTTCGCTCTGGCCACTTAACACACCCGGATAGATCCCGAGCACCACAAGGAACAAGACCGATGCGGTCACCAGGCTGATGATGTCTCTGGTGTTGGCATTTGTCTGAAAAGTCAGCAGCACCCCGCCGACGAGCGGAATGATCAGGGTAAGCAGCATCAGCGTTGGCATCGTCATGAGGCGACACTCAGCAGCGCTTGCGCCACGCGTTCAGCAACACCGGCAGTCATGCGGGTGTCTATACCGAAGTAGATAGTTAGCAATGCGAATACCCACACAGGAGTAAGAATCGACACCGGGACGTCTCGAACGTTTTGATGTTGGTCAGGGACGGGCTGAAAGTAGGCTGCGTCAACAATCTTAGCGATATAGGCCAGCGCCATCAGTGAAGAGATGATTAATAGCGCGGCCAACGGCAGCCAGCCTTTGTCAAGCGCTGCGCTGACCAGATACCACTTGCTGATAAAGCCTGCTGTCAGCGGTACGCCAACCAGTCCGGCCCCGAGTATGACAAATGCGGCAGTTGTGAGCGGCATGGTGCGGCCGATGCCTGCCAGGTCACGCAGGTTGCTTGAACCGACGCGATAGATCATTGCAGCCAGTGCTAGGAATAAGCCTGCCTTCATCATGGCGTGATTGAACATGTGGGTTACCGCCGAAGTCAGTCCACTGGTGTTGAGCAATGCAACGCCAAGTACCATGTAACCCAGTTGTGCCACACTTGACCAGGCCAGAAGTCGTTTGACATCTGACTGGAAAATCGCCGTCATTGATCCCAATAAAATACCGGCAATGCTCAAAGGTATCAGCAGCATATCCAGACGCATCTGGCTGAAGGAAAATTCAACTCCGTAGACATCGAAGATGAAACGAATCATCACGTACAGCGCTACTTTCGTAGCGGTCGCCGCAAGAAATGCTGTGGTTGCTTTGGGCGCATAGGTATAGGCGTTTGGCAGCCAGTAATGTAGCGGGAAGACTGCTACTTTGAGTGCGATACCGACGGTAAAGAACGCAAAAGATGCCTGAATTACCTTGTTGTCTGCATGTTCCGGCAAACGCTGCGCCAGGTCTGCCATGTTCAGCGTGCCTGTGACCATATACATAAAGCCAATGGCAATCAGAATAAAGGTTGCACCGATGGTGCCCATGATGAGGTAACGAAACGCTGCTACCAGCGCGCGTCTGTCTCTGCCGCGTGCGATTAGCGCATAGGTGGACAGCGATGATATTTCGAGAAACACAAAGACATTAAAGGCATCGCCTGTGATGGTTATGCCGATAAGTGCAGCCATGCAGAGCAGGAAAGTCGCGTAGTACAGGCTGTGGCGGTGGCTGCGCATGACTGTACGCAGTGACTCTCGCAACGCGCTGATAACCAGTGCACCGAACAGCGTAATCAGAATCAACACGAGCGCGCTGAGTTCATCTACACGAACTTCAATGCCCCATGGTGGCGGCCAGCCGCCCATGTGGTAGCTGAGGGTTGTACCACCCCACACCTGTGACATGAGCGCAAAGGCGGCTGCGACTGACAGCCAAACCGCGAACATGGCCAGTTTCCATGCATGATCGCCGTTGCGGATCATTGAGCATATCGGTGCTGACAATAAAGTCAGCAGCAACACAATGGCGGGTAGTTGTGTGCTGATCATGATGTTGTATCGGTCACCGTTGATACGGCGTTATCGCGTTGCTGATCTTCAGCGTCGAGGGCGGCAATGTCTTCTTCATCGACGGTATCGTATGCCTCGTATACCCTCACTGCGATGGCCAGTCCGAGAGCAGTCGTTGCCACTCCCACGACAATCGCTGTCAGTATCAGCACGTGAGGTAACGGATTACTGTAAACCGCGAAGCCGTCTGCGATGATTGGAGCCGTGCCACCACTGACCTTGCCCAGTGAAATAAACAGAATAAATACCGCCGTCTGGAAAATATTGAGGCCGATAATTTTTTTGACCAGATGCCGGCTGGCCATCACAACATACAGGCCCGCCATCATCAAAATGATCACTACCCAATAGTTAAACAGGCCTTCAATCATTGCCAGCAGCCTTGTTGTTCAGAACAATCAATGGTGTGGAGGATCCACATTGTTTGTATTTGCTGTAGTCCGTTCGTATCAAGCCGTGTGCGACGGGACTGCCAGCCAATTCTGTAGTACGGTCGATGTGCATCACAATGATCGCTCGGAGAACGAATAGAAGATATTGATCATGACAGCGGCGACGGTTATCCCCACACCGAGTTCTATGATCAGAATACCGTAGTGCTGACCGTCGTGCGGATCGGCAGCCACAAAATCGTAGTCGAGAAAGTTTCCACCCATCAGCATCGAGTACACGCCGACACCTGCGTACAGCAATAAACCCACACCCGGCAGGTAGGCGAGTTTACGCGGAGGTAATAGTTTTTGTGCGGGGACGATACCGTAGATCAGTGCATATAAAAAAATCGCACTGGCGAAAATAACACCTGCCTGAAACCCGCCACCGGGTCCGAAGTCGCCATGCCATTGCACGTACAGGGCAAATACCAGAACCGGCGCGATGACCAGATCAGATACTTCTCGTAAAACGATCTTCTGGCGCATGGATTCATCATTGGTGTCTCCCGGTGCGGTTCGTTCTATACCGGATCGACGGGTGCCGGCGCCAAGTAAAAGCAGCACACCGATAAACGCGGTAAAAACCACACCTACCTCACCGAAGGTATCGTAACCGCGGTAGCTTGCCAGTACTGACGTCACCACATTAGGTGGTCCGACTTCTTGTGGTGAGTCTTCCAGATAACGCGGTGCCACATGCTGGTGGACGGGCGCATCAGCGCTACCGAAGTAGGGCATGTCGAATGATGCGTAGAAGAGCAGTGCGCCCGTGGCGATGCAGGCAATGAGCGGAACAACCGTTTTTCCCGGTAGTGTCGGCTTTGAGGTTCTGCCGACGATGGCTATGGCCGCGAGAAAAAAGATCGTTGATACGCCTGCGCCGACAGCAGCTTCAGTAAAAGCAACATCGACAGCATCCAGTACCATGAAGATGCAGGAGCATAACAGGCTGTAGAAGCCCATTAGCATGACTGCCGACATTAACTTGCGGGTTCTTATGATGGTTACAGCGGTCGCTACCAGCATACCCAGTAGCAAACAATTGACGAGAAGCTCGATGACTATTCTCCGTTTGTGGCTGTTTACTGTTGGCTAGTGACTTTTTCGGGGTATTCGGAGCCTGCGTTTTTATCAAGGCGTTTAACAATGTTCGCCAGACGCGGGTTGATGCCGGCCACGTTAACTGTCTGCGCCAGTGCATGCACAGCGGCCAGTCCGGTGATCATTAAAAAGAAAAACGTAAACAGCAGCTTGATTACCACCAGATAACTAGGCGCTTGTAATGCCAGCCCGAGCAGGATGAGCCCGGCACCCATGCTGTCAAGGATGCTCGCAGAATGAGCGCGTGTAAATAAATCAGGCATCCGTAACAGGCCGACCCCTGCTGTGATGCAGAAGAATCCACCCGCAAGAAGCAGAATCCAGCTGGCAACATCGAGCAATAGTCCCATATCAGGTGTCCTTCTGATCGGCGGTATACACAGAGACATCAACCGGGTCGGACCCGCCCAGGTTGCCGAATTTAAAAAATTTGAGCACTGCGATAGTGCCAATGAAATTGATCAGAGCGTAGGCGAGTGCAATATCGAGAAAATCCGGTCGACCCATCATAAACCCGAGCACTGCGATAAACAGCACTGTTGCTGTACCGCCTGAGTTGATTGCAAGCACCCTGTCATAAATGGTGGGGCCCATGAATGATCTGGCCAGGGCCATCAGCATGGTGGCCAGAATCGCGAGCATCGCCGCTGAAAACATCATGATTGACTACCTTCCAGTCGCGCTACCCGTCGGTCCATTTCGCCGCTTTCCAGGTCGGGTATTGAATCAGCGCTTAGTGCATGGACTTCAATCAAACCCGGTTCTACGTCGATGGAAAGCGTGCCGGGTGTGAGCGTTATTGAATTAGCGTGTATCACCAGACCCAAAGCGGTTTTCTGGGATGCTTTGACAGTGACGATAGTCGGTGAGATCGGCATGGTGGGCTGCCAGATCCGCTTTGCCACATCGATGTTGGATTTGATGACTTCGAGTATCAGCCATGGCACGTAGGCAAGCATCCGGGCGAGTATCGCAAGTGTGCTCTCGTTGCTATCGACGATCTGGCAACGCGATACGATGGCGGCAACCAGCAGGCAGGACGTCAGGCCGAAAAACAGCATAAGCGGCTTGAACATGCCGCTCCAAAGCAGCCACAGGCACGCGGAGAGGATGAATATAGAGAAAAATCGCTGCATCAGAGGGGATATTCGGCATGCCGGAAAATAATCGGAAATGTTACAAGATGTGTCGAGGTTAGCAAAGTGGCGTTTGCGTTTTAGGTCAAATTAAAGTGCTTCCGGATGCGCAAAAACGGCAGATGAAAACAGACGAATCCGACGGATTAGAGGTCGTGATTTTTTCCTATTCTTCAGAAGTTTAGTGTGGGTGCTGCCCATTTTAAATGGTAATAAATAGTCAAATAATTGCCGTAGTGTGCTCCTGATCGCCATCCTTTTACCAGATGTGAATCCTTTGCTTTGCTGTAACGATGTATTGTGCTAGGGTCGCGCCGTCAATTTAGACGCCATTCGGGATTCAGGGAAGAGTCTGTCAGCTCGTGCACGACGCACTAAACGCTTCCAAACTGGAGAACGATCTCTACATGAATAAATTAACCAGAATCGCAGTGACAGCTGCGGCGGCAAGTCTTTTTGTTGCCAATACATCTTCTGCAGGCACTCTCGATGATGTGAGAGCTGCCGGACACGTTAAGTGCGGCATATCTACTGGTGTGCCCGGATTTGCATTCACCGACGACGGTGGCGCCTGGCAGGGGTTTGATCCGGCTGTGTGTAAAGCCGTCGCCGCTGCTATCTTCGGCGACACCGACGCGGTCAAATACACCACCACAACCGGTAAGACCCGCTTTACCGCGCTTGCCTCCGGTGAAGTAGACATGCTTGCCCGCAACACCACCTGGACATTCAGCCGTGACACCGATCTGAAACTCGACTTCGTCGGCGTAAACTACTACGACGGTCAGGGCTTCATGATCCCTGCAGAGCTCGGTGTTGAAAGTGCAAAAGACCTCGACGGTGCGTCAGTTTGTATCCAGACCGGTACCACCACTGAACTGAACCTTGCTGATTTCTTCCGCACCAACAATATTTCTTACGAAGCAGTGCCTATCGAAACCAACGATGAAGCACGTACTAACTACGTTGCCGGTCGTTGCGACGTATACACCACTGACGCCTCTGGCCTTGCTGCTACCCGCTCTTCACTGGAAGATCCTGCTGCCCACGTCCTGATGCCTGAAATCATCTCCAAAGAGCCACTGGGTCCATTGGTACGCCACGGTGACAGTGAGTGGGGCGATATCGTTCGCTGGACGCTGAATGCAATGATCACAGCTGAAGAGCTGGGCGTGAACTCTGAGAACGTCGATTCTCTGGCTACTGGTACTGACAATCCGGAAATCAATCGTCTGCTCGGCAGCGAAGGTGATCTGGGTGCAATGATCGGTCTTGACAAAGCCTGGGCTTGGCGGGCAATCAAGATGGTCGGAAACTACGGTGAAGTATTTGACCAGTTCATCGGTGCAGATACGCCGATCGGTCTTGACCGCGGTATCAACAACCTGTGGACTAACGGCGGCATTCTGTACTCTCCTCCATTCCGCTAGCAGTTGCTTGATGTGATGAGTCGCGAGGGTGCAACGCACC
>JAHDHK010000090.1:0-1729 GCA_020631335.1 Chromatiales bacterium | reverse complement strand
GGTTTGTGTGGCCCCCGCGACTATTTCTTTAACAGGTTCTACTACACACGCGCAGGCCAGGCTCTTGTCGCAAAACACAGACTTTCAGGCTCCCCCCAGTCAGCGCTTTTCTATTGGAAAGATCTGGACAGACAAACGCACGCGCGGGGTGGTCATTCAGTTGCTGGCAATGCTTGCCATCTGCGCCGCTTTTCTCTATCTGGCCGGCAACGTTGTTGAAAACTTCCAGAAACTGGGGAAGCCCTTTGGCTTTGATTTTCTCTGGCAGGAATCTAATTACGATATTAATCAGACGCTGATCGAGTACGATTCACGTAGCTCGAATGCTCGCGCAGCGGTGGTGGGAATACTGAATACCCTGCTGGTGGCTGTTTGTGGAATTATCCTCGCCAGTATTCTCGGGTTTATCCTCGGCGTGCTTCGTCTGTCACCCAACTGGCTGGTGAACAAGCTCGCGTATTGCTACATCGAGTTCATGCGCAATGTGCCGGTACTCGTCCATATACTTCTCGTGCACGGTATTCTGGTGCATTCTCTGCCCAAGCCGAAGCAGGCCATTGACGTGGCGGATAAGTTTTTCCTGACTAACCGGGGCTTTTTTGTGCCCAAACCGGTGGCTGAGCCATTATTCTGGGCGGTGGTGGCAGCTTTCGTTATCGGGGTTGTCTACGCTTTCTGGTACAAGCGTCAGGCGCGCACCAAACAAGCGGCTACCGGTGAACAGTCTCCGGTGTTCTGGGTGATGCTCGGATCGATTGTAGCGCTGCCTGTGCTGGTTTTCTTTCTCGCCGGCATGCCGTTGGCGTGGGATATCCCGGCGCTGAAAGGATTTAATTTTAAGGGCGGCATGGCGCTGAAGCCGGAGTTTCTTTCGTTGTGGCTGGCGCTGTCTTTGTACACAGCGGCATTTATCGCCGAAATAGTTCGTGCCGGCATTGAGGCGGTAAACAAAGGCCAGACGGAAGCCTCGCTGGCACTTGGACTGCCGCGAAACAAGACGCTGAATCTGGTGGTAATACCGCAGGCTCTGCGAGTAATTATTCCTCCCCTGAACAGTCAATACCTGAATATTACGAAGAATTCTTCACTGGCGATTGCCATCGGTTATATGGATATTGTTGCCACGATTGGCGGGATTACGCTCAATCAAACCGGTCGTGAAATGGAGTGTATGTTGATTGTGCTCGGGTTGTATCTGATGTTCTCGTTGATCATTTCATCCATTATGAACTGGTATAACAAGCGACTTGCGCTGGTGGAGAGATAACGATGGATACCACAACACGCGCCTATCCGCCCGGCGAACATCCGGATCAGAAGCCGCCCATCGGGCAAAGTGGCGTTCTGTACTGGCTGCATACCAATCTTTTCTCGTCTCCGTTCAATGTCATTCTGACGCTGCTGACAGCCTATTTGCTGTACAAGATTGTCCCGCCGGCTTTTAACTGGCTTTTTATCGACTCTGTGTTTGTGGCTGAGTCCCGCGACAATTGTCGCGAACTGGGCACGGGAGCCTGCTGGGGCTTTATAGGGAAGCGGCTTGGTCAGTTTACCTATGGTTTTTATCCGCTGGAGTCACGCTGGCGAGTTAATCTGACCTTTGTATTGTTTATTGTTGCGACACTGCCTGTCCTCTGGGCAAATATGCCTCGGCGGCGTAACTTCCTGTGGTTTTCTCTGGTGTTCCCGCTTATTGGATTCTGGCTGCTGAGTGGTGGCTGGGGGCTCG